>JASLWR010000009.1 GCA_030740765.1 Thermoplasmatota archaeon | reverse complement strand
CCTCGTTGACAGACTTTGCTTAGAATTAACGGCACTACGCGCAAAACGCCAGCTCCTTTAGGGGCTGGTAGTTTACACAGTTGGATTTACAAACTCAAAAGCGATTGAAGAGCTTTGGCCATTTCTCTCGAGACTTGGTGGGTAACTCTCAATATTCATTTCTTTTTGACTTCAGGAATACCCTTGCTCTTTTTCGTATTGTGTATATCTTTCCAACAGGGGCCGTTCTGAATCAGATGTCATAATCTGCATATCTCGTACTGCAGGTTTCCAGGTTTTACTTCTCCGACCGGGACGTCCGCACTCATCGTTAATTGCCTGTCGAATCTCTCATCATTTAACTTCAGGCACCCGCGTTTATTTCTCATATATTGGGAAATAGCCGACTCGGTCAGGTTGAAATGTCGAGCTGCCTCTTTCTAGCTCATCCCATATTTGGTAATGAAAATATATACAAGCTCCCGCTTTATCAGTGGTAGGACCTTCCATACTACAGTCTCGCAAGGCATCTTCACGCTAGCACTATTTATAAAATTATTGATCTATTATATAGTATTAACTATTGCTTTTTGTCAAAAAATGGACTATTGTCGTTATTAATTATCTATTTGATGAAAGAAATGGACGATAATCCCCCCTTAGCTCGAAATGAAACGGCAAATGCCTACAATCCGAGGAATGAAAAGCTCGAACCGTTCAAAACGAAATGCAGAATAATCGAGAGTATGGCGAGGATGGTGATCCAGAAATGAAGGCGAAGCCAGGTTCTCGTGCTTACTTTCTTCTCGACATTGTGTTTAAATATACCCATGAAAACCAGTATGAGCATTAACCCGATACTTACCCCACCGGTGGGCAAACCCTTTCCGGTAGTACCGTAGATACCGATATAAAGTACTGCAACGTGTAGTGTGACACTTATTGGAAGGAAATATGAAAACCAGCAATGCATTCTATTTCTACGTTTTGGACCGAAAACTTTATTCAATTTCTTCTTCAGGGGCTTGAATATCCCACCCCATGCAATGGATAAGGTCAGTAAGATTACGGTGATGAATCCCGTCACTCTCCCCATGATCCATAATATTATTGTTCCTGAAAGTTCATCGGAAGGAGATGAGTAGATTAATTCGGTTCCTACTTCGATATCTGATGAAATATCCTCGATATATTCCCACTCATACACGGATGAGTCGGAATGTTCATGATATGCTATTCCCGATACGGATATTTCAATTGTATTTGGACCTTGTGATAGCGATTGAAGTGTCCAGGCGAAAGTATGTGAATCCCCGCCCCCCAACTCCTCGCCTTCCTGGACATCATTCATGGGTCGATACGAATACTCCACTTCAATACTCAGCGTGAAAGAAATCTCGCGCCTGCCACGTACATGCTCCACCGTAACCGAGTATTCTCCGAAACCCCCATCTTCGATATCATTTTCTCCGAGACTTATCTCCTCGTCGGCCCCACTTCCCTTCGAGGACCATTGTCCGCTCTCCGCACCATCGAGGGTCAGGTCGATATTATTCAGGCCGAGAATACCCTGATCGCCGTCCAGGCTCAAATATACCCGCTCGGCTCCAAAATCGACCGGGAATGAGTATCCCACTATCGTTCCCCAGGAAACGGTCCCGTCGTAGGTTATATAATAACCAGGCGGAACTTCTCCACTTGGCTCTTCCGAGAATTCAAGGTAGGGACTGGTTTCAATATTTATTATCGCCGATAGTTCCTTTACCTCATGTTTCCAGTTATTCTCGACGCGCAGCCTGTATTCGAAATCATTATTTTCAGGTACTTCGACGGGTACGTCGGGTATCGTGGAAAATGGAATGAAACCGGAATGACATGACCCGCATTCGCCGTTATCTTCCAGAGGCGTGCCCGTTGTTATCGCTGGTGCGGCAAACGGAGAGATGAACAGCATTGCCAGAACCAGAGCGATCGCTGCAATGATCAGGTATCTTATTCTCTTATTCATCGTCATCTCCCGGTCCAGTGAGCAATTTAATATTAGTTCATAAACCTTTTGAGCACATTATCAAGGAAATATTCATATCCGATAAATGTGTCACTGTTATTGAGCGAATTTCACGAATAAAACGCGCATTTTTTTGACGAAGCTCTTTGAAGGTATATAATGAACGTAAAAGAGATGTTCGATCCGAATTACAAGTGACTTGTGTCCTCTGTTGTTTTTACAACCTTAAGCCCATTCATATATCGGTTTACAGGTATCTGGTTAAATTCGGTGAAAAAAATGCCAAGAAAATTGGCGATTTCCTGGGCAAGGACCGGTGTACAGCTTACCGGGTGCTGTCGAAGTTATGCGCTCTCGATATACTGTGCAAGAAAACACATTACATACCCAGGGCGGTTACTATCACATCTACGCTGCCCGGGATCCATTGATCCTGATGGAGGAATTGAGAACAAGCATCACCAAATGGTACGGTCGGATGTTAACTCTTATCGAGGAGGCTGAGAAAAAGACGGGCACCCTTCACGGGCTTACACATCATTTCAATAAAAGAGCTATCTTCAGCGAGACCGTTAGGGATATGATACGGGAGGAAAATACCCAAACTGTTGAGCAGGGGCCGCCGAAGGAAGAGATCGCCACGTAATAGTAATAAAATTTCTGGGCGGACGGGATTTTATGATGTCATTCAAAGCATAGCCTGGGCATTATTTCAATTAATTATAATGCTTGATTCAATAAATATCTGTTTTTTACTACTTTTATCAATGAATTATGGCTAAAACAGATTTGTATTTATAGTATATAAAACCATATGTTTCATGAGATGAGCCGTAAATCCTTGGCTAGTATGTATGCAATTACTCGATTTAAAGGCCAATGATAGCTAAATCTGTTTTAGCCAATTATTTGTACTGGAAAGTTTTAATACTATCTTCTCCGTACCTGAAAGATTGATATTCATGACCGCATTGGATATGAAATTGGATGAGAAGGATCGAAAAATAATATCCATTCTCAGTGAGAGTCCGGATATTTCCCAGGATGCCATTGCAATGGAAATAGAGCTTTCCTAACCGTCGGTGGCTCTCCGCTTGAAAAAATTAAAGGAAATGAGAATCATTCAGAACATGTACGGGATGGATCTGTTGAAGATCGGCTTATCCATTGCTAAGGTGGACGTGACGACCAGGAATACCACGAAAGTGTTGAATTCTTTGAGGAATTGTCCGTATTTTCTGAATGGATTCATCGTTACCGGGGAATCGAATCTCTGTCTGTTCTTAATAGGAGAAGACGTTTCTACCATTGAAGCAATTGTGGATTGTCATCTAAGGCGAGTCGATGATGTCCAAAATGTGACGTTCAATATCGTTATCGGTGTTGCCAAAAAACTCGTTATGCCTCTAACGACGAATGTTCCCCGGGTTGATAAGGCCCCTTGTGGTGTCAAAATAAGCTGTATTGATTGTCCGGTCTATGGAAAACGATGTCACGGCTGTCCTGTAACTGGACATTACAAGGGAACATTGTGGTGATCGGTAGAATATTTTCTACGTCTGAGTTAATTTTGCATCTCTTAGATCGGGTAATTGTATTTGTGTCGTATTGCTCCATGTTTGACATGTCTAAAAACATCTAATAACTCATAAAGAAAATGCAGCGTTTCCATTATAATATATAATAGTTATTTTTATATGTTCCAAATGTATTCAGTATTTTAGGTGGAGGTTTGAAAAATGTCCGAAACGCAGAACAAAGTGAAGAATGGTATTGGCGGAATTAGTCTCCGTAAATGGTTTTTCTTTTCATTCACAGCCATTTTCATCATTGTAATATGTTTTTATATGGGTTCAAGTGAAACAGGGGATGGGGCCGCGGCGTTAGAGGCATAATTACCAGAATATCTTAATATTCGATTAAGTTTTTGATGTGGATGAATTATTATTTCTCGGACAGGCTCTTTAAAGGCAAATATTATATAAGTTATAAACAATCTTCTCGCATGTTCGATACTGAGTACAATCCTTTTAGTGAGGATTCCAGAAAACTGTTGCACTTCTATCTCTAGGAGGAATTGCCTCCGTTTGTTGCCGGATCGATAATACGCGGTATGTCTGATGTAATTCAGAAAAATAGAGTGTTAGGGAGAGGTCATATTGAAAGGAAACATCTCAATTTTGAATATATCGGGTGCCTTTGAGAAGTACTATTGGTCCGAGATTGACGAGAAAGTGATTTCCAAACATGTTGTATCGGAACCACTTATTGACCTCATCGACCATATCGATAAAGCCATCAACGCCGGTTTGGAGAAGAGGGGAGAATGTGCATATTCTGGCTCCGTCCTTCTTTCCTTGGTTCTCGAAGGGACTGGCAGGAAATATTCTTACAACATTGATGAAACCAATGACCTCTACAAGGAGGGTAAGGCATTGGCAGGCGATGTCTGGGACGCCCTTGTTGATGGCTTGAGCTTAGTGAGAATAAAGAAACAGGTGATCGGTTCACTTTGGAACGACTATTTGCGCCGGAACCAAAAAAAAAGGTCGGGAGAATGAGCGATCATGGCCAAAATCAACAAATTCAGAAGGGGAAACATCATATTCATCCTCATCATCTTGATGCTACTTTTGGCTCCCTTAGGCATATCATATTTTATAATCTCGGGACAAGCCCAGAAGGTCCTCCGAGCTTTTGAATTATCCGACGAAGACGGCGAAGCCAGGGTCATCGAGATTACGGCATCCCAGTTCCAATTCAATCCCAATGTTATTCATGTTGACCTCGGCGAGAAGATTATTTTTAGAGTGACTTCTACTGATGTGATGCATGGATTTTATATAGATGGGAAAGATGTGTTCGCAGAGGTTCCACCTGGTGAGACCGTTGAAATAGGTCCATTACAATTCAACCAGCCGGGCAAGTTCAAGATACGTTGTGCCATCACATGCGGACCATTACATCCATTCATGATCGCGGACCTGATTGTGGAACCTGATTACACCCTATTCGTTTTTGTCGCTCTCACGGTCTTAACTGCTATAACGGTACTCCTATACGTTAAAACCAAGGGTCGGGAAGACCGGATACTGGGCATCAATCGCAAAGTAAAAATAGATGTTCTTAAAAGGGTTAGAATTATTGGTCCTTTATTGAAAAGAGTCCTCCAGTGGAGAGGGATACATTTTGTACTTATTTTACCAAATCTTCTGTTTTTCATGTTAATATTTGCAACGGGTTTTTTTGGAAACCCTACAGGGAATAAGAACTTTTCCATTGCGGTTGTTTGGATCCTTTGGTTCGCGCTTATCGAATTTATGATTATTTTTGCAAGTCGGACCTGGTGCACGATGTGTCCCCTCCCCGCCGTGGGTGAGTGGATCGCCAGAAGGCGTTTTATTGGTGTTCATAACGTACGAAAATGGTTTTCATTGAACAAAAAATGGCCAAAATCCCTTGACAATATGTGGATAGGTGCGCTTTCGTTCCTTGTTATGTCGTTGATGATACTTTGGCTGGTCACGAGGCCGGTTGTATCAGCCATTCTTTTTTTAATACTCATCGTTATGGGTACCGTACTATACTTGATAGTACCAGCAAGGCATTTCTGTAGAAGCATATGTCCTGCCGGCGCATATATCGGCTATCACTCGAATGAATCGATCTTCGAGGTGCGCTCAAGAAGCAAAGCCATATGCGACGCTCATCCGGGTAAAGAATGTATTAGAGGAAGTCCCAAAGGCTATGGCTGTCCGTGGAAACTTTACCCGGGAGGCAACCAGGAGAATACCTATTGCGGCCAGTGCTACGAATGTCTTAAAAACTGCCCCCTTGACAATATGACCATAAAAGCCAGGATGATCGGGGAGGACCTCCCGGAAAAGGCGATAAGGACCAAGAACAACTATGACGAATCATGGATGGGTTTCATCAGATTCTCCCTCGTTATTTTCTACACACTTGCGTTCTTCGGGCCCTACTGGTTCTTAAAGGACTGGGGAAATATGGGCAACGCTTATGGTGCTAATCTGGCTTCTATCAATCTTCTTACACCGACGATGGGTGGATTCCAGAAATGGCTCAATTGGGCGCTATTGGTATCTTTTGTCGCCTTGATTGCTTTCCCGGCGATCTTTTACGGATTTTCCTGGCTTGCCAGAAAAGCAGCAAAAGTGAAGGATATCCCGACCAAAGATATGTTCGGCGCTTACAGCTATGTCCTCGCCCCTTTCGGTTTGACGCTATGGATCGGTTTCGCCATTACGCTTATTTTGGTGAACTGGGCTTATCCCGTGAACGCTTTTTCGGACCCCTTCGGTTGGGGTTGGAACCTTTTTGGATTCAAGTTCGATTGGTATCCCATCTTCCCACATTTGATTCCCTTTATCCAATTACCCCTGATTTTATTGGGTCTTGCCCTTGCGATCAACTTCACTTACATCATTTCGCTCAAGTTCTTTAATGGAAGGAAACCTGCTTTCAGGTCCACTGCAGTTATGACGGTCCTTTATACCGGTTCCGCGTTGTTATTCGTGTACTTAATAGGGTGATATAGCATGGTGAAGACATCTAGTAAATTAAGATGGGAAGTCATCGCCGGAGTGCTCGTACTCCTTACGCTTGCCATGTTTCTTGTGCCGAGATTGGACGGTATGGTGATGGGAAATGATACAAATACCATACTTATCCGCGCATCGATCAAAGAAGCGGGAGGTTTTGACAAACGTTCGATCGAGGTGAACGCAGGTGAAAAGATCACATTCGATATATACAGCATGGATATGACTCACAGTTTTATTATCAATGACGACCGGCTAGAGTCAGATGTGGATACGGGGCCTATACATACGGGAGAGCACGGGACGGTAGAGGTAGTGTTTGACGAGCCTGGAGAGTATATCTTTAGATGCGGAGTCTACTGCAGCGATCTTCACGGGGCCATGACGGGCAAGATAACCGTGCTATGAGGATTAGAGAAATCGAGGAAAAACATATGAGCGAAAATGGAAAAAAAGGCGGAACAATCGCCTTCGTGGTGGTTGCAATATTAGTCGTTCTCTCCCTTGTCAGTGCATATGTTTTATTAAACCAAAACGACGAGAACGAAGAGGAGCTCCCGGTCATCCGGAAAGCATCCGATTTCACCCTGATCAACCAGGACAATGAAAGTGTAACATTGAGCGAACTTCAAGGCAAAACCGTGTTTATGTGCTTCATTTACACCCGATGCGAGATGCCCATGATGTGTCCTCGAACGACCCAAAACTTCAGGACGATCCAGGATATCCTGTCGGAAAATGCCAGAAAGGAAACCTCACTTATAACAATCACATTTGATCCCGATTACGATACCCCTGAAAAGTTGAGGGAATACGGCGAGGCCCACGGTGCCAACTTCACCAGTTGGCAGTTCCTCACGGGAGACAATGAATCCATTGGCAAAGTGATGGGCGACTACAATGTCTATTACAATAAAACCGAAAACGAAACCTACCACCATACAATGCTCGCCGTTCTCATCGATAAGGACGGGTACGTGAGAAAGGAATATTTTGGCTTCATTTGGAAAGCCGAAACAGTAAAAGCCGATATTATCGAAGTGATGTAAATGACCATAGGAAAGAAGATCATACAGGGACTGAAATTCCCGCCAATCACGTTCTTTTTTGTAGTTCTCTTAATATATTTCGGTTTCAACGGATATGTTAAATTTATTGCTGAAGGGACCAACTGGGAAGACGGCGAGATCATTTATATGAATGCTACCCAGTTCGAGTTTACTCCAAATAATATCACAGTGGTCAAGGACACCTTGGTCGTTTTAAAGATAAACTCCAGCGGCGAATTGGAGCCCGGATTCACAATGCACGGTTTTTACCTGGAGGGCTATGAGATCTCAGATGTACTTCCGTTCGATAAGACCACTACGATCAGATTCAAGGCCGACAAGGTGGGGGTCTTTAATTTCATGTGTACAGTAATATGTGGTTCAGGACATTTGAATACGCAGGGACAAATCACTGTGGTGGAGGACCAGCCATGATACATAGCATATTGTCAAATGAGAAAAAACGGTTGCGATCATAAAGGCGGGAGGATATCGAGATGAAGAAAATGAAAGAGGAACTAAAAGAGGAACTTAAGGGACATTTTGGTGACCGTGCCGTGTTCAGTTATAATGAGATGCTGCCGTATTCCCACGATGTAGGGGCTTTGCCAGGGGAGATCAATCTACTACTAAAAAGGATGCCAGAAGCCATTGTCCAGCCGATCACGACGGACGAACTAAAGTATCTTCTCGATGCAGCCAATAAATATGAGATACCCCTGGTTCCCAGAGGGTCCGGCACCTCGGGTGTCGGGGGTGCCGTACCTGTTATGGGCGGTATCGTTGTGGACTTCAATCGCATGGATGGAATTATAGAGATCGACGGAAAGAAGAAGACGGTCACAGTTGAACCCGGGATAATCTGGGATCCATTGGAAAAGGAACTAAATAAGAGTGGATTATCGCTTCGGATCTATCCAACCAGCTCACTATCGTCAACGGTCGGGGGCTGGGTCGCGCAGGGCGGCATCGGCATCGGCAGCTTCCAATTCGGGTCCATAAGGGACAACATCGAATCCCTGAAACTCCTCAATCCCCTAAAAGAACTCGTGGAAATTCGAGGAAGCGACCTCGATGTTGTGGCCGACTGCGAGGGGATAACCGGCTTCATAACCCAGGTCACATTCAAGCTGAGGGATTTAGATGAGACGATCCCCGTTCTCAGCTGGTACGACACTGCCGAGGATATAGCACGAGTTATCCAAGAACTTGCGAGAAGCAAGCTCTCTTTGTGGTCAATGGGGCTCAACTCTCCTAAATGTATCGAGATGGAGAGGGAAGCGGAAGGCGAAGGTGAGGGAAATTTGCATCTCCCCTTGGAAAAGTATGTACTTTTGGTCGCCATGCCTAAGAGCAAGTACTTGAAGGAAGGGGGCAAGCTCAAGAAAATACTGGCCGCGAAAGGAAAAGGCGAGATCGGAGACAAAAAGCTCGCCTCTCATAAGTGGGAGAACAGGTTCTATCCCATGAGGATAAAGGCCATCGGACCTTCACTGATACCGGGCGAGGTGTACATGCCATTGGAGAAATTGGCGGATTTTCTTAAACATTTCGAGAAAAAGTTTGGCAAAGAACCGATTGCTCTCGAGGGAACACTGGCAAACAGGTCCGAAGCAAGCCTTTTAGCATTCATGCTCCATGACGAAAGAACTTTCGACTATGCATTTGGCTGGGGATTTCCCATCAGGTTCCTATCCCTTGCGAAAAAGTACAAGGGCAGAACCTACCAGACCGGGATATTCCTCCCCCTCGAGGTAAAGAACTTCTATGGTAAAGAAAGATATTCACGTATTAAAAAGTTCAAAATAAAAAACGACCCGTCAAACATAATGAACCCGGGGAAATTGATAACACCCGCCTTATCCTCCCCACTGCTTCTCAAGGGCATGATGATGACATCGGGTCCAATGCTGAAGATGGCCTCATGGGCTCTGCCGTACAAACGTCCATTGGATGGATATAAGGTCAATGAGAAGATAACTGCCGGGCTCAAGAAACAAAATTCGGACAATGGTCTACATTTATGGGATGTATATGCTTGCGCACAGTGCGGTTACTGTAAGACCGTCTGCCCGATGTTCAAAACACGCAGGGTCGATACGGCATCACCACATGGGAAGCTCTATCAAATCAAACAGTATTTGACCAACAATGATGCTATTAACGACAGGACCGGGGTAGGTTTTCTTCCTGATGAGGAATGGGTCGAAAAGATGTATTGCACTCTTTGCTCCAAGTGCGAGACCATATGTCATGTGAACATCAAGTTCCACGAGTACTGGGAAGAGATTCGTCATTGGATGGCCAAGAAAGGACACGGACCTCCCAAAAACGCAGTGAATATGTACAAATCAATATTCGACTCTACTTATTGGAACCCTTTCCAAGAACCCAGGGAGAAGAGAGATGAATGGTACAGGGATGACTACAAGCTCCCAGAAAAGGCGGATGTGGTCTATTTCGTTGGTTGCATGACAGCATACCACGAGTATAAACTGCTCTTTAGCTACCTGAAAATATTCACCAAGGCGGGGTTGAATTTCACCACACTGGGTCCGGATGAAAAGTGCTGTGGAGCTATCAACCTGTTCACAGGACAACCGGAAAACTTCGAAGATTTGGCCCGTTACAACATAGGCCAGGTCGAAAAGCGTGGAGCTCGTACGGTTGTCACAGGATGTCCCGGATGCTACAGGGCCCTTAATAAATACAAAAAATTCGTTGATTACGATTACGAGATGCTCCATACATCTGAACTTATAGCAAGGCTTATCCGTAACGGCAAACTCAAGCTGACCCGCAAGTTCCAATCCAAGAAAAATCCCGTCATCTATCACGACCCTTGTGAATTGGGTCGCATCCCAGAGCTTGAACTCGGAAGGGGTGTCTACGAAGATCCCCGATTCATACTGAATAGCGTTCCGGGTCTGGAACTCCTGGAGTTCGAGAACAATAAGAGGAACTCGGACTGTTGCGGGGGCGGCGGAGGATTGAAAGCGGTGGATTATGACATAAGCACCGAGATAACCAGACAGCGTATTAGCGCCGGTCTGGAGCTTGGCGCTACCACCATTGCCTCGATGTGCAACAACTGCAAGAACCAGATGTCACCGGTGGCAAAAGATATGAAAAAGGAACTCAAGAACGCAGGTGAGAAGCGTAACATCAACATAATAGATGTGGCTGAGATCGTGGCTAGAGCCATCTGAGGATGCTGAGGGTGCAGCAACGCCTCAAAGGTGTTGCGTAGCAGAGCGAGCAACGGAGTGATAACGGGCAAATGTGGGTTGTTCATTGACTCACGAGACAAAGACCATAACGTATATTCGGAAGAATCCTGGGATCGTGTATAGCACCGATAATAAATAACTTTTAAAGAATATTCAAATCCAAACAAAGGAGGTGTTTACTTTATCAAGTGATATGGTAAAAAACGATAAAGGTAATGGTAATCGAGACTCCCTGCCAAAACTTATTTTATCGATACTGCACTTCGTAGGTATTGAGTTTTGGATAGTGGCTTTGGGCCCGTTCTATATAGGGTGGGCCATTGCCAGCCACCAAATCTACCCGGACACCCGTGGAATTTTGGGTTTGGTCACTATAGGCCCATTATTGGGAGGGTTTACATTTCTGTTCAACGATTACAGCGATATGCTAATCGATAATGAACATCGGCGTAAAAAAACTTCCCCTCTTCTCAAGGGTATTATCGAGCCAAAAACAATACTATACTCTTCCTACGCTTTGGGATTATTGGGACTGTTTTTGGCATTCATATTGTCAGTACAATTTTCCTTGATAGTTATACTCGTCATAATATTATCTCTCTTATACTCACATCCGTCTATCAAACTCAAAGCAGTAGGCGGCTTTGATATAGCCATTAATATGATAGGTATAGGATTCTTATGCCCATTGGGAGGTTGGATCATCGGAGGGGGGAATGTTTTTGATTTTCCCATATATTTTTTGCTATCCATAGTCGTTATAATCGGGGGACTATATGCTCCTACAACTGTGGCAGATTATGATGTAGACAAAGCCCATGGAGTAAAAACATTGGCAGTGCGCATAGGACCTCGGAGAACCATTATTTTGGCTCATATTTTTCTAACGACGGGCTTTGCATCCTTGATAATAGAAGGATGGTTCGATCATGTATTAACCCGCCCGATACTTTCCAAAACCTGGCCTTTTCTGGTTATGCCGCCCCTGATCTATTTGATCTTCCTTAGAAAACCCACTTATTCCAATATCGTAGCCGCATTGGTTCTCGTAAGCATTGTTTCGGGTTTGGGAACCATGCTTTTCCTATTGTATTATTCAGGACAGCTATAATCCTGAAATATTTTTTCTGATAAAAATCAAAAAGATATTCCAAAGAACCTCGGTACATAGGCGACACACATCAATGTGGCGATGAAAGCATAGAGCCTGAAGGTAGCTGCATAGGCGGGGATAGTTCATAACGGGATTATTCCTGTTGAAATCAATGTATCCATCACCAGCCCAAGTACGAAAAGGGCACCACCCAGCCTCACAAAGTGAAATGCCCATGCAACATACCAAAGTGGCCAGATCGGATAATGGTCCGGGGGGTTATCCGGCGTATATCCTTTTTTAAGATGGTTTGGTATGGCATCATAGGCTATTCCGAATGCTTCTTGGGGAGTACCTGGAACGGGCCTTCCGATCATTTTGATTGACCGTATGGCTCTAGGTAGCGCGAAAAACACAACAAGTAGGAATAGGGAGTGTCCCTGCCAAACTATAAATGCCGTAGCCGGAAAGAAAAACAGAATGAGAAATTGTGTGATGCGAGATGATGCTGGAAGACCGATCAGTACCGGCAAGGTATGGACAGGTTTTTCGCGATCATCATGATATTTATCCATATGTTTTCCCATAACCACGGCCATGACCACGAGTCCATATGGCACTGAGAACAGCATAGCATCGTAGAGCATTTCTCCATTGGAATTGTCCCCGGTCAATGCAAGAAAGGTGCCCCCAACCATCAAAGGGCCCCAAATCAGAAAAATCCCAAGCTCCCCAAGCCCAAGATTCTTCAAACGAACAGGTTTAGCCACATAGAAGACCGAAATGAGTATCCCTGCAAAAACAAAGTACAGGATTTCTATTCCAACCTTCTGGTAGAAGTAAATAGCGATCAATAGGTCAACAAGGTTACATAGAAATACGAGTCCCAAAAGCCCTTTCTTACTTATCAGCTTGTGAACGATTGGATGTGGCCCGTATTTCAACCTGGGGTAATCATCAGTATCAACTCCGTGCATAAAGTCAAAGAAATCGTTGATCATGTTATTGGCAGCATGGGCCAGTACCAGACCTATAACGACAATAATAGCCTCCACAGGATTAACAACCCCGTTACCGACTTGAATTGCAAGCATCATTCCAATCAAGGCGGAGACCAGGGTCATATTGTGGACATAGGCTCTCGTAATGAGCATCCATTTGCTCACGGGGTCAAGTGGCGCGCCTGGAAGAGGATTGGCGGCACCGAGAATCGTACGCCATCGTCTCCAGTAGGTGAACTCAGTCATGTGAATTGCCACTAAATATCCGGTGAACTGAAGTTAAGCATGAATAGGACATGAATATATATTACTCGATATATATTGATTCCTAAGAAAAACCATTATATACATAGTAAATATTATGACCCTGGATATGCTGGATTTAGACCTGGGTATATATGAGGAATTGGACCTTGTAGAGGAGCAGATAAGAGAGAGGATCGATTGTGGTATCTCCACCATAAATGAAGTGGCCCGCCATGTAATTGATGCCGGTGGAAAGAGAATTCGACCGGGATTATTTCTTCTATCATTCAAAGCACTACGCGGAGAAGATATTTCGAAGGTCGCACCTTTGGCAGCTGCCTTTGAGCTTATTCATACCGGCACTATTCTCCACGATGATATCAACGATGGAAGCATACTGCGCCACGGCAAGCTGACAGCACACCAGAAGTTTGGTACGACCAATTCCCTTGTCACAGGGGATTATCTCTTTGCCAAGGCGTTCGAAATCGGGAGTGAATATAAAAAAGAAATCAGGGATGTGATATTAGATGCTTCCATAGGATTGGCTGTAGGGGAGATCATCCAATCCCAGAATATTATGAACATTGATCTTACGGAAAAAAAATATCTCGACATCATTGAGAAGAAGACCGCGGGCCCTATATCCGCCAGTGCCAAGGCCGGTGGGATAATGGCCGGTGGAACCGGATCACAGATAAAAATTCTTGCCGATTTTGGTTTAAACATGGGGATAGCATTTCAGATAATGGATGATATATTGGATGTGATCGGGATTAATACCAAAACAGGAAAATCTGTTGGTAAGGACATATCCGAGGGAAAACTCACCATATTATCCATACATGCACTGAAGCATGCTTCGCCTCTTCAAAGAGAGAGATTAAAAGAAGTGCTTCTAAAAACTGATAATACCAACCAAGGGGTCTCGGAGGCCATAGATATCATAAAAAATACGCAGTCAGTTGATTTTGCCAGAAACATGGGTAAAAAATACGCTGATATAGCAATAGGATCCATCGATAATTTACCTGATTCCAAGTGGAAATCCAAATTAAAATACCTTGCAGAGTTCACCATAGGGAGAAATTATTGATCGCCATCGGATCAATAGATAATTGAAATAATAAAATATCTGAATCAACGGGATGGTCATGGATAGATATGATGTCATTGTAATTGGAGCGGGGCCCGCGGGCAGCACCACTGCTTACTATGCAGCCAAAAATAAATTAAATGTCTTAATTCTAGAAAAAAAAAAGGAAATAGGATATCCCGTACAGTGTGGTGAATTTTTACCTACCGTTGATGAGATTCGGGAGATATTACCAAAGGTAAATAATTTAGGAGAATTGTTTGCTATAAAAGAAAAATTAATCTCTAAAAGGACCACCTCCATTAAAATATTCTCCTCCAAGAGAAAATGCTATGAATTAAAATTCAATGGATTCTCGGTTGAGCGAAGGGAGTTTGATAAATATCTTGTAGAGAAGGCCGTCAAGATGGGGGCAGAGCTAAGGACGGATGTTAAAGTTACGGGCATCGATGGCCACAGGGTAATAACCAATGGGGGGGATTTCATCTCAAAAGTAATAGTAGGTGCTGACGGTCCTTTCTCCAAGGTTGCAGGATGGATGGGATTACGAGGCCCAAAGAAACTGTCTCCCTGCATATTGTGTGAAATACCGGGCGATTTTGAACCCACCGTGGAAATGTATTTCGGCAGCGTTGCACCGGGAGGTTATGCATGGGTCATTCCGAAAGCAACGGGGGCAAATATCGGATTAGGAGTGCAGAAAAAGAGTAAAGTTCCACTTAAATCCCTGTTGCTAAAATTTCTCAAATCCATTGATATAAATGCAAAACCGAGATTTTGGAGTGCAGGTCATGTACCTGTCTCGGGACCCATACCTCAAACTGTGAAGGGAAATGTTATAGTGGTAGGGGACGCCGCAGGTCATGTCATGGCCACCAACGGCGGTGGTATTCCCATTGCCATGATATGCGGAAGGATCGCGGGGAACGTCATAGGAAGACATATCAATTCCGAATCACCGCTTGAAGATTACGAGACAGAGTGGAGGCAAGCTGTGGGCAGAGAGCTCAAGACTGCATTGATGACTAAAAGACTTGCCGACCTGTCTTTCAAGAGTGATTGGACTCTTGATCTTGCCATGAGAATCATGGGTACAAAAAGGATGGACCTGTCAATAAAATGCAAACCCATATTTGGTGGATGGAGAACTCGTAAGAATGGAAAAGGGCGTTAGATTATTTTATAAAAGTAAAGACTATGATGAATCAGAGATAGTGTTAGATGAATCTTCACACCATAGTGAAGAAGGGGGATAGATTGGGAATCCATTATCATTTTCGATGGCATTTTTTAATAAAAAGTTATATGTGTATGGAAGTGCATATGTGCATATAAGTTGATATTACTAATGTATCGAGGTGATAGCCCGTGGTAGATTTATTTAGAAAACTCTTGATAGTTTTATTCCTTCATGGGTCTAATACCCCGGAGCTTGCTCCGAAGTGAGCGAAGCGAACGATGGAATAGGAATTTTTAGGGCTTCGCTTTACTTTTCCGGGCTGATAAAAATTGGGACTGCGATCTTCGGTACGAGTAATCCAACTGGAACCGACATCTATCTATTTAGTGTTCTTGTGCCGACAGCAATAATTGTTACCATATTGATGAGTATGAATATTGCACTGGTAGCATACAGTATCAAAAATCGCTGTAAATGTAGAGAAGGTGGAGCACTAGGTGTAGTTGGCATGGTTATAAGTATGATCACATGCTGTTCTCCGATAGCTGTAAGTATCATAGGTATGAGTTCCGCAATGCTTCTTGCACCTTTCGTTGGTTTGACTTCATTATTTGGTATATTACTTTTATTGGGTGCCATGGTTCTAAACACGCGACATATACAGCGATTACAACTTAAATATTAATAAAAGAGTATAATAAAACTTCAGTTTCTATGTCAAATTCCCCCCCAATTTCGTGTATTTTTTTCATAGTTTTACCACTTCTATGAGACACGAATTATTGAGAATAGAGCATTTCATACCGAAATATTTACTATTAATGAATGTTATTTACAAACATGGATGATATTATTCCTTCTGAAAAGGAAATGAAAAACCACTTTTTTAGAAAAAAACGGTCTGATAAAAGAGGAAGGAACGTATATCATAGCTGTCCGAAAAAACAGAAGAATATTTCCCTCATGATTAAAAATGGTACAAATCCAGCCAAAACATACGGACTGGTTCTTCTATTGATATTGATTGGCAGTGTTGCTGTTTTGGAAGTGGGAGCAAGAAGTGGAGGTAAGTTTGATAAAGCTCAAACGGGTTGTACATGTCACTCACCAACCCCCGATCCGACAGTGGCAGTTTCCATAAACGGGTTACCAAATAACTATAGCTCCGCTCAAACATATCCTCTCACCCTGAGTTTAAACGGTGGGCCGGCAACCGCCCTGGGAGGTTTTAATCTTGAGGTGTCTTCCGGAAGTCTCTCGACAACGGATGGAAATGTTCAAATAAACATTGCTCAGAATCAGGCAAGCCATACCAATAAAAACCAGAGATCCTGGGATATCGATTGGACAGCCCCCGGTCCAGGCACCGGAACTATAACATTTTATTTGGCTGGTAACGCCGTAAATGGGAATGGTAAAAATAACGGGGATGGCTGGAATAAGAATTCGTGGGTTGTACCCGAGAGCTTGGACACCAATGCCCCTACCATATCCATCACATCACCGTCAAACGGTGTTGAGGTCTCCACTGAACAAATTACCGTCTCCGGCATGGCATCTGACGATAGAGGATTGGATACCGTAGAGGTGAAAGTGAACGAAGGAGCTTGGCAGCAGGCCACCGGGACGGTTTCTTGGACAATACAGGTCACTCTTGCCCCTGGAGTAAATACGATCTATGCTAAGGCCACCGACCAATATCAGAACGAGGCCACGGGCACTGTTAACGTCACCTATGTTGATTCCACCCCCCCAATTATATATATATCCGTCCCCACAGAAGGAGAAGTGTTCTACACGGACCAGATAACCGTGAGCGGAACCGCCGATGATGACGAAGCTTTGGGCAGGGTGGAGGGCAAGCTGAACACCGGTCAATGGCAGTTGGCCCAGGGAACGGATTCATGGAGCATAGATCTGATGCTGGCAGAGGGTCAAAATACGATCTATGCCAAGGCCATCGACGCCTCCGACAATGAAGCCACGGATGTAGTAAACGTCACTTATAATAGCTCGGGGCCACTCGACGAGATACCTCCCTGGATCAAGATATCATCACCTCTTGAGAGCCAGGTGTTTGAAACGGGCACGATAACGGTAAAAGGGAATGCCACTGACAATGCCGCCCTGAGCAGGGTAGATGTGAAGGTAAATGACGGTGTCTGGAAGTTAACCGAGGGCACGGAATCGTGGAGCGTTGAATTAACGTTTGTGGAAGGAAATAATCGTATAATAGCCAGGGCCACTGATTCTTCCGGCAACCATGCCTCCGATTCTGTTAACGTTACATACACGCCGCCTGATTTTGCTCCACCGGTCATATCAATTTTGTGGCCACTGAACAACGAGGAGCTGGATGTACGTAAGATAACCGTGAATGGCACTGCATATGATGATGTGGAACTGGATAAAATAGAGGTGAAAGTCAACGAAGAGGAATGGATAGCAGCCCAGGGCACTCTTAACTGGACCGCTTTGATCTCTCTGAGGGAAGGAACTAACACCATCTATGCAAGGGCCTCGGACACCTCGGGAAATAATGCAACCTCCCATATTGAAGTGGTCTATAATCTCGATGGAATAATTACAGAGGGTGAATACGAATTCGAAGCATCATTCGATGACGGAAATTTCATATTACACTGGCGCGTCGATGGTAAATCCATTTATATGGCCATCGAGGGAAAGACCACGGGATGGGTGGCCATCGGTTTTGATGCCGAGAAAATGATGAAGGATGCCGATATAATAATCGGTTCGGTTTCCGGTGATGATGTGATCGCGCTTGACACCTATTCCGAAGAAGAAGGAGGGCCCCATCTGATCGATGTGGATAAGGGAGGTACCTCGGACATATTATCCTTTAGCGGCTCGGAGGAAAACGGTATTACTATAATCGAATTCAAGCGATATTTATCCACAGGCGATAAGTATGATCATGACATCGATCCCGACGGTAGATTGAATGTAATATGGGCAATGAGCCCAGAGGACAGTCGTGAACTAAAGCATACAAAGAAGGGTTACGCTACCTTGGATATCGCCACAGGTGAATATTGGGAAAAAAAGGTGTCTGTTTGGTGGCCGTATCACGCAGTGTTAATGAGTTTGGGATTATTATTAATGGCCACCGGAGTCACCATTGCCAGGTTCATGAAGAAAAAAAAATGGTGGCTGAAAGCGCACAGGTTACTGGGATCGGCGGGTGCGGCATCATCTGTTATCGGGATAATATTCGCATTCTACATGGTGGGTTCATCCGGAGGAATACATTTCAGGGTTACCCATACCTTTTTGGGTGCTTTGACAGCGATATTTATCATAAGCATGCCGATCCTCGGAGTGCTGCTGCTAAAAATAAAAAAGAAAAGGAATATCATTCGTAACGTACACCGGTGGTCTGGCCGAATAACTCTCGTTTTGATGTTATTCACCATTATCGGAGGTCTCTTACTCGTCGGAATTATATAATAAATTGTAAGCAGTCATCTGAAGTATCCGCCTTTTTGCCAATCGACGTGGAATGAACTTTCCACAGATGTATCCGTAGAAAACCCAAAGGTTTTCGAGGGTGATTCATTGGCTACTTGCAACCGGATGAATTTGAAATGGAAATTTTAAATAATGAAGCTTAACCCATTATTTACTATTAGGGGTACTGTCCAAGAAACCACCTAATAAGCCCTGTGAGGCGTATCGGGGGACGATAATAAGAGGGTTGAAACGACCTCTACAGCCTGTCTTAAGCATCGAGAAGATATGGAGATATCAGAACACACCCGAGGATCATAAGGAGCGTAGAAATTGAAATTCATGAAACATAGTGAGTAAATTCTATAAGGTATAGATGTTCTATCAGCAAGAGAACACAAGTTTTAGAGGTATGATATGAGTAATGAGGAGACAGACAAGATAAAGAATAGTATATTACCGATACCCGGCAAGACACCTTCGCGGATAAATTGGATGCACTCATCCGCACTGCTTGTTCTTATCTTGTTTGGAGTGTCACTAATCTTTCTACCAATGATTGCAGATGAGACAGCAGCCGAGGCTGGTGGTAGCGTCGAAGATAGCGTTAGAGGGCGCGCCGTAGAGCCAATTTTTACTCCTGCCAACGGTAGCCTCGTCAATTGGCATGACCTTGACCATATTCTCGTGGACTATGGCACCTCCCCCGATATATCCACTGCGATAGTGAGTGTAAATAGCAATGTCTTCGGTCCCTTAGCAGTTACCCTTTCAATCAGCGGGAACATGATTCGTGTCAACCTTCCTGATCGTGACTGCGGACTTGGTCAGGGATCTATTTTTCACCTCTACCCATTTGGCGAGGAGATCACAATGGATCTTAGTAATGTAAACGATTCTTCCGGAGCATCCCTAACTGATGTCAAACTCGCTTTTACAGTAGGCAAGGCGCGATTGGTCGTACAAAACCCCCGGGATGGTGACTATGTTGGTACGAATGTAGTGGTCAAATTCACCGTTGAGAACCATACCATATCAGGTGGTTACTACGGTGGACCGCACATGCACTACATGTATGACGAGGTGGATGCTGACAACCGCCAGATGCACACTACCACGGCGCCCCTTACCTATGCATCCTTAACCGAGGGCTTCCATCTACTCATCATAGACCTTCGCACACCCACCCATGAGTGGCTGGGTACCGAGGATAGTCGGGTAGTCGTTGGGGTGACTGTAGACACGATCGAACCGATGGTGATCGCAGAGCAGCTGCGACCGATGCCAAATGCGGAGAATGTTAACCTGGCGACTAATATTACAGCACGATTCAACGAAGAGGTGCGTGATGGAGCCCGGATAGAGCTATTGGCTGACGAGACCCCGCTGTCAGGCAATCTTTCCCTTACCGTTGAGAACAACCGTTCCATTCTCACTTTCACAAGCACTGATCTGCTCACTGCCCGGACTACCTATACAGTACACATCTCTGATGTGGAAGACCTCGCCGGCAATAAAATGCTTGACTATGAATATACCTTCAAGACGATTGGGAAGGGTGAGACAGTTGGTGGTGCCGAAGTGGGAAAGCAGAGTTTTTTAGAACGCTATTGGGAGCCATTATTTGCGGTTGGTGCGATACTCATTTCTATCGTGGGTTGGGTAATGCTCCGGCGACAGAAAGCCAATGTCCATGGCTATCTGGACAAAATCGATAAGAAGGTGAAAGAACAGGGGAACAACTTGGATCATTTGGATACTGAGCTCGCCAACTTACGCGAGGAGGTCACGAGACACTACCGCAAGGGTAAGCTCGACGAAAACCAGTACCTTGTTATCGAGAAGAAAATAGATGACAGCCTAAGTAAGGCGCGCGTAAGAAATATATCTTTGAGCCTTGAAAAAACCTCGCCTGAGCTTATAGCAGCTGTCAATACCGCACTAGCCGACGGACGCATCCAACCGGAAGAAGTGGAGCAAGTACTAAATCAGGCGGGGGAACTAGATGCTGCTCAGAAGGCGCAGCTAAAGGACATAATGGTTCAATGGGCGAAGAAAGATAATATCGATTGAAGCCATGAGTTTTTTTCACTTTCTCCCTCGTTGTTACATCCTTCGCTGAAGCTATTTTGTGAATATTGAGCGATAGCCGATGCAACAATAATAATTCCCGCAACGAATAATGCAGTATAAACTAACGTCTTTTTTCCTATTCTTTCCAGCCATATGAACACCTTTTCAACTTACCATTTTCGTTCCGCAGCCGATACAGAACCTCTCATGGGGAAATAATTTAGCACTGCATTCTCGGTATGTTTTCCCGACCTCTATTTGTACCCTATCCTCTGTTACCACTCCTCCACTTTTTCCTTTTTCCAATTTTAAAGTTTTCCTTAGCTAGCCTCAAACCGCAGGTAGTGCAGAACTTATAGGGTGGGGATAATTGTTCACCACACTTGGGACATGGTATCTCAACTTCTTTTTTTGCTTCATTGTAGTAATCATCCGATCCGTATTTATCTTGACGATAATCGTCTTGCCATGGGTCGTCCGTCCCGTAAACATCCAATCTGTGATCGTCTTCCCGACAATCGTCTTCTCGATAATCGTCTTGCCAGTATAAATCATCATCAGAATCATCGGATCCCCTAGGATCAAGGGAATGATGTTGTATCCGAGTCAGTCCTTTTTCTCTTTCGTTTAAATAGAGCGTCAAAACAATAACTCCAGCGAACAATACCGTACCCATAATCGCCCAGAAAACAATATCCTCTCGTTCCCTAATGAATGTAAAATCCGTTCCCATGGCGATCCCATGAAAAATTACAAATGCAAGGGAAAGAAATGTTGAGTAAAGGTGGACCCTGCGCCAGTTCTTGGCACCTATCAACTTTATCGTAAACTTCATAAAGCTCCCGGTCAGGCTCACCACCAGCATCGTAACGGCGGCGAGATAACCTAATATGATCCAAATGTTCCAGAGCTGGTCAGTGTAAGGACCGGATAGAAGAACGGAGCCGTGATAGATAGCCAATCCAAAAAGAAACCACGATACGGCGCAATGATACCTCACCCTTCGCTTGGCGCTGATCATCCGGTTTAGATAACCTCCGGTATTCCATATACCGCCGAGAACTATGGAGATCAAAAGCAGTACAAGAGTAGATATACCGGTGATTCTTCCGATCCAATGAAAATAATCAGTTACTTTGGGCGCTTGGGGATTGTATAAAACACTTATTGGAATAGCATAGGGTGTGTTGTTCACCCGCCACGATATTATTATATTCTCATCGATCTTTTTTCGAGATGTGGGGCGCAAGAAGATGTCCAGTTCACTATCTGCCGATAGAAAGTTCCTGCCGGTGGGCTTTGCTTCGAGAGAGGATGATGTGAAAACAGTTAGATCGGTGATGTCCTCCACTGCGGTCAGGGTTATTTCCCCGCCCGCATCATCCAACAATACGTTCCAGGATGAAGGTACCAACGATGTACTACCAACACTGATGATCCTACTTTTCTCTATCACTTCTTCCCGATAATCGTATCCATCAATGGTTTTATGCTCATAATAGGTTATCGCATTTACCGTTACGATTATTTTGGAAACCCCGTTCTTTATTGCAGTAGCGGTGAATTTGAATCTCGTACCCTTTTTCAGATCATATGCTTCTATAGTGGATTCATTGAAACTAAAGATTTTCGGATCTTGAGTAATTTCTATTAGAAGTTCCTTTATATCATAATCAATAAAATCAATTCCCACTTCTACGGGAAATTCCACCCCACGTTTTGTAAACATGGAAACATTTAAAAAAACCGTCGGGGGATAATAGACGTACCCGGAAATGGGGTATGATGAAGAATGACAGGATAAACAATCGGTATTTCGATGGGAATCTCCGCCAGCTGTGGGGACCAGAATGATGGTTATTAGAAAGAGAATAACCATTTTTCTCATGGTTTCCTCTTCCTGTAAAAAATCGCAAGATATACGCCCAGCACCATGAGCACGACCATGCCGCCGTAGAGTACAGAGTTCCTCATCCAACCAGGAAGCGGGGAGATACTGCTCTGCTCGTTAGTCTCGATGTTGGCATCATCTTCTGTGGTCACGATATTCCAGGATATCTCAATGGAACGATCGGAAATCTCATCCGTTATTCGTGCCCTGATCGTACGTGTGCCGGGTTTTACTACAGGATAGCTCAATGTAGATGTCCCGGTTGCGTAAGGCTCGTTATCCACATACCAGTTAATAGATACATTACCGTCAGCTTCCATATAGAATACCACAACCTCATTCAGGTTAGCCTGCAAATTCCTGTTTTTGGGAAAGTACGAGGCTACCTCAGGAAGATCGGGTTCAGTGGAATCAGTGCCCACCTCTTGGATGGTCACATTAACTTCATCGGTCGGGGCGCTTTCTCCGACAAAATTGACTGCAGTGACATAATAATATATATTATTATAATATGATATGTTTGAATCCGCATCTCGGTATTGGGTCAATATTGAACTGACAGATGAATGATAGGTTTCGGCGCCCGAAAAAGTACCGCGATAGATATTATATATCAATATAGGTAAACCTCCGTCCTCCACCGGAGGTTCCCATGAGAGATGTACATATCCGGGACCAAGTATCCCGCTCAGGTTCCGGGGCGCCGTAGGTTCTCTCTGAGATATTACGTTTACCTCATTACTGGGATCGCTCTCCCCCAAGGAGTTGATTGCAATAACATAATAGTAATAAGATACTCCGTTTATAACAGAGGTATCGTTGTAAGATAGCGTTAACCCGCTGACCAGGGAAAAGTCGATAAAATTGCTTGATCCATTGCCTCTGTATATCCTATAAGCAGTTATTATAGCTCCCCCATCGTTATCCGGGGCTTTCCAGATTAACATGACATACCCCTTGCCCATAGTAGCCTGAACTTCCTTTGGAGGTTCCGGAAGGCCACGTGGGCTTGTGATATTGACATCACTCGGCCCTGATTCTCCTACCGGGTTGACCGCTGTAACATAGTAATAATAAATTTCTCCGTTGATAACAGAGGTATCGTTGTATGAGGTTGTGAAACCCAATACGGAATCAAAGAAAGTAAAATCTCCGGAATTTATACCCCGGAATATCTTATATCCCATTATAACAGAACCACCGTCATCAGATGGAATCTCCCAGTACAAGTGGACAAAACCGTTTCCTGCCATGGCCTCGAAATTTTCCGGGGCCGAAGGGTTTGTAACATCTTTTCCGGGTGATGCAAACACCTCGATACCGGGATCGGATTCACCGACCGAATTAACAGCGGTAACATAGTAGTAATATGTTTCCCCATTAGTAACTGCTGTATCGTTGTATGAGGTTTTATTAATATTCTGGGAAATATGGTAAGTCTCGTTGCCCGAGGAATTCCCCCGGTATATATTGTAGAACATTATTGGTGATCCGCCGTCGTCAATCGATGTTTCCCAGTCCAGTTCAACATAACTATTTCCACTATTTATCTTCGGATTCAATGGCGGCGTAGGACGTCCATATGGGGTAGCAAAGACCTCGGGACTCTTTTCGGACTCACCGATTAAATTTGTTGCGGTTATATAATAATAATAGGTCTCTCCATTGGTAACCGAGGTATCATTATATGAGGTCATTGTGCTGCTCACCAGATCATAATAAGTTTCACCACCGGGATCTCCACCACGATATATTTTGTATTCCATTACGGGTATACCTCCATCATCGTTCGGTTCTTGCCATGATAACACTATATAACCATCACCCGGGATCGCCGTGACGTTTTGAGGCTGTGAAGGTATCTCATATGGAAGTATAATCGAGGCGATATAGCTATAAGTATCTATAGCCACGCAATTATAATGTGGATTTAATGCATAGAGGCTGATGGTCAAGGTGTCCTCACCCGGTAGGACCCCCGTAACCGACCAATTAAAAATCACCTTATCGTCTGGAAAAAGATTATTTTTCTCCTGCTGAGGGTTGGGAATGTCCAATTTATTGTCGATACTGTTAAGGGTCACTCGTAGCGAGGATATCTCGAAATACGACAGAGGTCCGGGATCTCCCGTGTCGATTATCTCGACAGCTATCTTAATCTCTGTTGAATTCTCGGTGAATTCTGTTGGCAGCACAGATAAGGGGTCGCCGGGGAGAAGATTGCTATACTCCTTAAAACGGTTACCATGACAACCTATACACATATTGTCGGAGGCTCTATTTGAATCACCCATTGTACCAAGGTCTACCACAAGGAGAACGACCAATATCATACTGATCGCGACAATCAGTGGCAGCGCGCGAGTTTTTTCAAGTGGTTTACTATTTTTCTCCTTATTAGAGCCTCTGAACATAGAACATCCTCTTTTCTTCCTGTCAATTGTTTTTTAGTAAATTCCCTTAAATAATAGGTGGGAATCGTTTTTTATTTTTCAGGGAACACTGTTTACCGGGTCGGGTGGCCATGTTCAACCATTTTCATTGGCACCAATTTTCTTTTCGTATCAAGGGTAAACTCGACCAAGTCGTCGGCCAAGGTGAGGAGGAGCACACCGACCATTGCCATCTGTATGAGATAGAAATCGTTCAACATGCGTCCACTGATAGCTATGAGCAAAAGGCCGGGTACGAGGTACTTTCTCCGTCCCTTGCTGCGCACGAGGAGAAATAAGGTGAGAAGGTAACACCAGAGGGCCCCAATATAGATCGGTAGGAACAGGTAAAACTGGAAACCCAATGACCACATGGTCACCAGGGGTAAGATGTCGGAGCGTAAGAATGCGAACGTCAACATACCACCGACCACTATGGTCGGAAGGACCAGATCGACTAAGCGAGGCCTCCGCCAGAACGCCACCAAGGCCAGGAATGCCGATGCGACAGCGAAGACCTCTCCAATCCCATATACCCCGGTCCTTCCGGGAGGGGACAAACCCAGATTTGCGAGATCGTTTCCTATGTGTAGGTATAAAGCACTGAGGTATGCGATAAGGATGAAAAGAAAAAACAGTAGAAGCGCACCACGATGAATTTTTCCCGATGCTTCGGTATCTAATGTTTCATGTCCTTGGGAGAAAAAAATCCTGTGCGACTTCCGCATCACAAGGGTAAACAGGAGAAGGATCGCCGTGATGCTGCCCAATAACACTATCAGCTCGATCCACGACCCGATGACCGAGACACCAATGAGAACCGTGACCCATATTAACAGGAACAGTGATAGTCTTTTTTCCTTGTTCCAAAAGACATAAGCTATAATGAGAACGACCGTTATTGATGTTATGAAGGCTAAATTGTAAGCGATGTTTCCCATGAATACCATTATGGCAGTACCGCCCCTCTTCATCCACCAAGGATAGAGGTCCGCCATCCTGTTGAGACCCCGAAGGATGATGAACTCTACTAGGGCAGAGATCATCAAAAGCTTTACAAATACCGGAAGCAGATTAGCATATCGAGTTCGAGCCGATCCCGCATCCAGGTAGGTCTTGGGCCTCATCTATTGGCACCTCTATGATTTCGTCGATTCGGGCCCCCAGATATGAAGCGTCCCGTGTGACTATCTTATGAACGAGACCCACCAACAGGGGATAGATCGGGAAGTTAGTCTTGTCTGTTACAAGGCGGTGGTAGACGCCGATCCACCTGCCTAGGTGGTCGGTGAGAAACTTGGTTTGTGCATCGCGGCATATCTTGGCCTCCTCCAGCATCTGGTTGGATTGGGCGATGGATTCTTTAAGACACAGGAAGGACATGAACTCGAGTTCGCTGCTGAGATTATCCTGGCGCTCCCCCTTTGGTTGAACGCCGAAAGCTAAAAAGAAACCCGAGATATCAGCAAGTTCATGTGTGACCCTGGATGAGGGTACGTAAGAGCATTCGTAAGGGGGGGCCTCTCCCTTGGAAAAGAGGCGGGTATATTCTTGGTTCATTTCCCTTACTGTCGGGGCGATAGCGCGGATTGCCTCTTTTATGCGCGTCAAATCATCGTCCAATTCCACGTAATCCGAGGTTTCGGAAGTGACTCGGCCGAGATCCCGCAGTAAGGTGTTATCAAGAACCTGATCGGAACTGGAGAAAATCCTGGCGAGGAGACCGTACACCTGGGATCTGGTGAAAGAGATCTCGCATTCATGTACATGATCATCTATTTCCGTCATCTTCCTTCAACCTCCTTTTCTCTTTTTTGCAGGGCTAACCTTATTCTTCTGAGATTTCTTCTGAGAGTGTCCCACCTTCTTCTTTTTACCTTCCCCGGTTTTCTTGGGTTGCTCCTCTTCTTTTAAATCGGGTTTATCCTCAGTTGCCTCCCCTTCTTCCTTGGAGACCTTCCCTTTTTTCTTTCGCTTCAGTCCAAATCCAATGAGGCCGATGATAGCCAATAGAGCGATCACATACAATATCAGAATACAGATCTGAGCAACATATGGGGGATTTTCTTCTTTGGTCTTACCGCGGGTCTTGAGGGTGACCCAGCTACTGACCGACTTCCGCGCTCCCACATCTTGGCTCTCCCCGTCCCATACGGCGAAGGCGAGGATATTATCCTCCTTGATCACAGTATCGTCATGGTCCCCGGTGTCCAAGGCCCTGGAGATCACAACGCTCCATGTACCGTTCTTCCAGACCCCGCGGCCAACCGCGTTCTGGATCGCTTGAGTTGTGATGGTCGAGTAACCATCGGCTATGGCATCCTCCACAGAAGTGACCTTCAATGGATCGGAGAATGGGTTTCCCACGTGATAACCGGGCAGGTAGAGACTTGCGTTCCCGGGGAAGTCCTCGGGAACCCTATAAGGAGGCTCTCCCACAGCATAGGGGTAATAATCCACCCAGAAGTTGGGGAATGAGTCCTCGAGATCCTGGAACCCTTCTTCAATATCCCTCTGCCAATCGGACTTCCACTGCATAATATGCATTCTTGTGGTACCGGTTGCGGCAGATCCCATACAGACGAATGGGATGGAGCCCTTGTCTGCGATCTGGATGGCAAGAGCGTCACGGAACTCCTGATTCTTGGTGGTCTTGCTGTTCTTGACCGCGTCATTCCAGGTGATCCGAAAAGCGATGTGGGTGCCGTTGTTAAGGGACTTGATACGGACGGACTCCACTGATGGCAAGAGCCGTTTTGGATTGGTACTTGTCTGGCCTGAAATAGGTACTGTGATGGATGTGGCTTCATCCCATAAACTTGATTCGGGGTCTGTGGCCGGGATATCCTCTTCCGTATAGACCGATCTCAGTTCAGTTCCGGAGTCCGAGGTTCCCGGGACAATACCCTGATATTGGAGCACCGTGAGGACGATAGATAGAGTGATAACAAACATAATAACGGTTTTTTTATTCTTGATCATCCTTTCACCTCCCTACGTGATATTGTGCCGGTAGACCTCCCTTTCCGAGTCGTGGAAGACCCGTCTGATCTGCGACTCCACCAAGGGGAGACGCGCTACCTCATTCCCATCCGTATCGTATCCGATGGCCTCGTCCGAACGGATTGCAAACTTTCCTAAAATCTTGTCCGTGCTCGTGCATAAGAGAAGAACACCTCTGAGTTCGGGTTCGTTCCCGTTCCGCATGTTCTTATATATCTTGACAGCATTATCAACCCCGGGACCAAACATCTGTTTCAAGAACTTGGCATCCGAATGAATTGGAGGGATATAGTATATATTTGGCTCGGTTCCCAATTGTGGATAAAGGGGGAGTGCGACCTTCTTTTCGTGTACAAGGAAGTCTATGGGGTTTTTGGGGTCCGAATCTTCCGGTTTGTTAACATACCCGACGAGGCGGATCTTACCGACACAGTTACGCATGCACCGGGGCCAAATCCCCTCCTCCACCGCGGGATAGCAGAAGATGCATTTCTCCGATATTCGGGTGACGTGGTTGTACATGGAACGTTTATACGGACATGCTCGTACACACTCCCGGTACCCCCTGCACCGCTTCTGGTCGATGAGAACGATCCCGTCTTCTTTCCGCTTATAGATTGCTTTTCGAGGACAAGCGGCGACGCAAGCCGGATATGTGCAGTGCATACATATCCGAGCCAGATAGAAGTTCCATATTGCATGGGGAAGTGTCAGGTGGTACTTTGACTTGTCAATGATCTCGTTGGTCTCATCCTCGCCCCGGTTCGGATAAGCCCAGTCCATATCGTCGGGGCGCCATCCTTCAACCTCCTCACCCTCCGGAACTTTTTCGAAGATGGTTTTACCTGAAAAGGTTACGGGATCGGTGTTAGTGTCCCATGGCTGCGAGCCGAGCTTATCGAGAATTCTTACGTCCCACCCCATGGGATAGGAGCCCCAGGGCTTTGTTTCGACACTATTCCAGAACATATACTCCTCACCCTTCCCGGATGTCCAGGTGGTTTTACATGCCATAGTGCAGGTCTGGCATGCAATGCATTTGTTAATGTCGAAAACAGCGCTGACCTGTTTGGAAGGCCGAGTCTCATCATACTTGTATTCCATCTTCCGATTGAGCTGCCAATTCCACACATCGACCATGATCAATCACCCCCATACTTGCCCGCAAGGTATTTGCTCATCTTTGAATTTTCATAAGTAGGCCGATAGCCCTCGGCGGCTGGTTCCCAACGACCAATACCCCCGATGCCGCCATCCTCTGCGTGGGTTATCTTGACGAAAGACTCCTTGGGTGCTCCGGTGGCACAATGGATTTCAACGTGGTATCCCTTGCCAATCGTCTGACCCATACCGTTCTTCCGAACAAGCGAGTCGGTCATAAGTGTGGGCTTGAGCCAGGCTCTGGTAATTGACTGATGGCTGCCGTACCTGTACGCAGCTTGGTAGCCCGTTGTCGGACTCTTGGCCAGCCCGTCATATCTGTTCTCATGTCCCTCGACGCTGCCGTGAGTAGCACCATACATGTGAAACCAAGATCGAGCTGTGCCTCTCGGAATACCGGGGTAGTATCTCGCCCGAACGAGCCATCGCATTACTTTGTAATTGTCGTCCCCTTCTTTCCACCCTCTATAGGGACGGTCCTTCGGATCTCCATCTACCCAGATATAGTCCCCATCCTCGATTCCCAGCTCCTTTGCATCATCCGGATTCATATCCACGTATCCTTCTCCAACGTAAGGTTTTCTTTTATCCCTCCGATAGAAGTCCCCAAAGGGTCCGAAATAAACGGCATTGTAATCCTGGGATGCCGCCATTGAGTGACATGCATGACGGTATTTTGGAGTATAAAGAATGAATTTGAAATCCGGATCTGCCACTGCCAATGGGTGTTTGGTGTTTTTAAGATCGGACCATCCTTTTACCACATTCCGTACCTGTCTTGTCTCGGCATCCAACTGGTCTAAGTGAAATCCATAATCAGCAGGTCCCATTGGCCGGATGGCAGGATTGGACCCCTCATCCACAATGACGGCAGGTTCGTAGTGGGTGGAATCAACTGTCTCCCTGAAGATTGGAAGGTTTTCCCCCGCATCCCTCCATTCAGGCTCTTCGCGGAAGAATTCCATACGTCCGGTTTTAGTGTAAAAGGGTTTGGATTCATGTATCTGTTCATATCCTCCGACACGGGGTGTTGTTCGGACCATGACATATTTTGGTATTCCCTCCTTGCAGTCTTTGAGAACCTTGTCCCATTCGTACCCCTTCAAGGTATTGCTGGAATCAAGAACTCTCTGGCCATACTTGGCCATATCAAGCCGGCCGTCGCTGTTCTTAAAGCTCCAAAGGTCATTGAACCGAGTATCACCGGTCAGAACGGATAGCTTATTTGCAACTCCCTCATAGGTTTCCAGATCGTCCCTGACGTCATGAATGTAATCGATATCCGCCGGAACTATCATCTGAAAGAAAGGGTTTGTACAAGCGCCATATATATCCGGAATCTTCCGTTCGATCCATGATGGAACCCCAAGTACAATATCGGCGTACTCGCAAGTCTTTGTCCAGAACCACTCATTTGTAACTATCATTTCGATTCGTGGGAGAGTGTTCACGATGACGTCATATGCCCATTTTGAATTCCCCAAGATGGAATTTGCATCCACCCACCAGGTTGTCTTGGTGGGGGTTGGCATGTGGGTATCCCCCGTGAAGTTATGGAGTTCCTTTCCGTCCCCATCCACCACTACTAGAGGACGGTCACCATAATTGTAATAGTGAGCTGATTCGGTTTTTTTGTATTTTTTGGTTACTGACTGCTTCAACGGATCCAGTTCCACGTTGAACGGGTCCTCCGCAGCCCAATGGCCGATGCCGTTGAATAACTCAAGCCTGTAGTTTCCAGAATAGCTGCCCACATTTCCACCGAAGTTCCCTACACTACCAGTAAGGCTTGCAATGAGAAATATTGCCCGGTCCTTAAGATCATTCGTCCAGTAATGGTTTGGTCCCATTCCCACAGTGAATAGGGTTTTCCCATTGTTGTTTGCAATGGATTGGGCGAAGGCCTCGATAGCAGCTTGAGGAGCCCGGCATACCTCGGAGGCTTTGGCAGGGGTGAAGTTATCATCAACATATTCTTTGATCAGGTCAAAGATAGGTCTCACTTCGACTTGAGTGTCGTCATCGTCCAACAAGGTCACCTGGTAACTCCCGGTGAGGGCCGGGTCCAATCCCGAAGTAGTGAAATCGTCTCCAACCTGATCCCGTGTAATCACCTTGGGAGATGTAAGTGTCGAATCCCAAACGACATAATCGTTCCATTCATCTCTTAGGGATTGAGATATGTACATTCTGTCCTGCTTGATAAACTTTGATGGAACGGTGCCTCCTATTTGGGTGTAATTGGAAAGATTTGCCTGAGTATACGGGTCAAAAGTCTTAACGTCCTTAGCCCGAAGAAGAGTCAGGTCATCCATTCTAACAAGGAAGGGAAGATCAGTGAACTTTTTAATGTAATCGGCATCGTAAATTCCTTTGGCAATGAGGTGCTGGGCCACACCTAGGGCGAAGGCTGTATCAGTTGCCGGCCTGATGACGATCGCCTCATCGGCCTTGTTCGAGGTGGACTGGTATTCGGTGGCGATGGTTATCACCTTCGCTCCCCTGATCCGTGCTTCTGTGAGCCAATGACTTTCTACCATTTTGGTAGCAATCCAATTCATCCCCCAGAGTGTTATGAGATTTGAATACTCGGCTGCGAAAAGGTCAAAATCGATGGTCTTGTTCCCGTGGACCATTGGATGTCCCGGCGGCAGGTCTGTGTGCCATGAGTACGAATCCCAGCTCCTCGGACCTGTCGCCTCGTCAGGGCCGACTCCCCTTATGTTTGCGTCTAACAAGGCTAGGGAGTTTGCAAAACGGTAGAGTCCGGTGAACCTCATGGCCGATAACCATGCCATGCTTGCCCTGAATTTCAAGGTCCTTATCCCGGCATACTCTCCGCTGTCGGTCTTTGTCTTCTCAACCATGGCCGGGTGATAGCCCTGGGCGAGAAGATAGTCTTTCCCCTTCGTACCGGTGTATGTTTCAGCCACATTCTTGAGACTTCCCGCAATATACGTATAGGCCTCATCAAATGACACATTCTCCCAAGTATCCTTACCTCGATTCAGGAAGTATTCCCGCTTTGGCAGGCCATCGGATTCACGTGGTCTTCCCGCATCAACCCAATCCTTGTAACCTGTACGAATGTAGGCCCCTTTTACTCGTCGATCGCTGTAGCATCGGCGAACGTAGGTATGGCCGTTTGGACATATCCGCGGATCCCAGCGGGAGGATGCCTGATTTCCATATACATCAGTGGCCTTGCCGTATCCAAAACTCGGATCGATATATTTGACAACTCCGTTCTTCACATGAGCTCTTAATAGGCAACCGTGTGTGTCGTTTGGAGCACAAAGCCATATATAACTCGAATCTGTGGAGTAGAGGTCACGGTAGACTTGTTCCCAGTCCCGATTCGGATAAGTCTCCAAGGGATTCATCTCACTTTTTATGGGCTCCAATTTGTCAGAGGCAAATACCACTTTTGGAATAAATCTGGACATGAAAAGTGAGGCGGTTGTACCACCTAGGAGTTTTAAAAAACCACGCCGTGTTACCTTCTTTTTGGACATTTTCACACCTCATAAGTTACTATTTTTCAGCGGCCGCCCCAACCTAAAAAATCTCTACCATGTTTATGCCTCTCCTTACAGTCATTTTGACTTTCTAGATCGATCACTTCGAAGTGAATGCCATAGGCTAGAAAGCGGAATTAATAGAATTTTTCATATTCTTGGAAATCAATGATAGTTATGAAGCTCATTATTTATTACTCGTATGGAATCTGCATGGATCCCCACTACCGTTCCGGTGTTTTATATGCACCCGTACCTTAGATTTCGTAAACGAAACTGTGCAGCATTTCTGGAACCAATCGGCAGGCGTCAGTCGATCTGAGATTATCCTTTTCCCTTGATTTCCTGGGAAAATCGGCAAGCGCAGATGGATTTTACCATTCATCATCTAAAGGTTCGGTCGTCTTGCGTTTTATATATTACTTTAGTCACATATTTTGAACTGCTTTCCTATTATATCCCAGAGGATTTTTTTGAAAGAGACAAACACGAGCGGAAATGGTGCCGATAATATATAAAGGATTTGGTTATTGATTATAAGCGTGGATGCATATCGGCTAATTATTTTTAATAATTGTGGTGCTTTTACTTAAAAATAGCCACAAGAACGCCAGTGCCTTTAGGCTCTGGATGAATTGTGGCGCCGAAGATTTAAACCGGTTGAGGACATTCCCGTTTTGAAAGTCTAACACGGAGGTCTACTTGACCGTCAAACGCTAAATTTTCGGCGCGCCTCGTGGCACGAGGCAAACCGGTATTAGTGTAGGCTTTCAAATAGTTTTCGGAGGTCTACAACATGAATCGATTAGCGAGAGCTAAACACAGTTTCGGAGGATGTAACTTCCATATGCAGTTCACACCGAAGTACCGACGCCCTGTTTTCGAGTATCCAGAAGTTCAAGCCGTTTGTAGAGAGATGATGGAAGAGAAGGCAAAACATTTGGGTATATCAATAAGTGCGATGGAATTTGGAACCGACCATGCCCATGTATTTTTAGTTGGATGCAAGAATTACAGTGTCTCATATATTGCAGGCCAATTGAAAGGCTACACCTCATACTGGATTCGCAAGAAATGTTGGAATACGATCAAAAGGCACTTATGGGGCGATCAGTTCTGGACCGATGGTTATTTCTTTGAATCCGTTGGCCGAGTCACGGGCGAAATGGTCCAATTCTACATCGAGAGACAACAACGTAAACACTGGCAAGGAGATGATTATGAATACTTCAAGGTAAGGAAGACCGTCGGCCTAATCGGCCAAACTTCGTTGACAGACTTTGCCTAGAATTAACGGCACAACGCTTAAAACGCCAGCTCCTTTAGGGGCTGGTAGTTTACTACTATTTGGTTTTTCGATTCCAATTTTTTTCTTTACAGGTTATTATTCCCATAATACTTACTACAAAAAATGGCATAATTTTTATTTAGAAAATTGTTTGAAAAAATGGGACGAAAACCACAAGGAATGATTGTACTGCAGATGTTAGAACTCCAATGACTTGCTTTTATTTCAATAATTTCCAGTTATTAGCCATTGTGGTATTGGCAACTGATTTAGCGTCAGCAATGATGAAATGAATTTCGAATAGGAAAATTAATCAAAATTCTCTTGAGTTTTCCGTGCAAAACATCAGAAAATAATAATTCTGAAATCTCCCGCCGGGAAGTGGAAGTTATTGTGTCAATCTGTTTATATGCACTTTCGGTACTTCCATTATTTGTAAACGGTGAAAAGGGCGAATCCCACCGGCAAAAGTGCCGCTCATTCGTCATGCCGGAAAAGCAAATGAGGTGAAAAAAATGGAGATAAAGAAAAACACATTGTCCCTGGTGTTGGTGTTCCTGCTTCTGGGCGTCAACATGGCATACATAATCTATATGAACGTGGCGGAACGACCTGTGGAGATCATTCGGGCCGGGAATAGCGAAGATGATCCTGGAAATGCGAGCACCGACTCGACAGTAGGGTTTACAGAGAATTATTTTTTTCAGGAACTGATGGGTACCAACGATAAGCCCGATGCGACCACCGGCAAAAATGTCACGACGGAGCCGGAAAAGCCTGCTGGCCAGGTTCCCAATACACCTGCAGAGAGCAATAATAAAGCTCCTGAAACCTCCGATGAGAAATCCAATGACGGGGCGTCTCCCAACACCGAGGCTGTGGACAACGGTCCTGAACTTACGAACGAGCCCAAGGCGGACGACACTTCAGCCGTTCCACCTCCACAAGAACCCGAAGAGTCGGAAGTGGAAAAAGTGGAGGAAGAAGAAAAACCGGCCGAGGGCGCCGAACCGGAGGGCGACCACGATGAACCCAGGCAAAACTATGAATTCGATTTTGAGGGGGAACCGTACTACCCTTCTCACCGAGTTAGTCTTGCCCGCACCAAGGTAAGTCTCGTTATCGACAACTCCTACGCCGTCACCGACATACAGCTCGGGGTGGCAAATCCAACTGCCAACATCAGCATGAAGTCCTTCACCATCCGGATCCCCGAGGGGGCAATGGTATCGAACCTCACAATGGAATTGAACGGAAATACTTATTATTCGTTCATCATACCAAAAGAGACCGAAAAGGTGGTGAAAACTGGTCCCGATAAAATGGCTGTGTTCATCAAATGGCACAACAGCAACAGCCTGGAAATGAGCCTGAGAGTTCCTCCCCTATCATACATGAATGTCAACCTCAGGCACGAGACCTTCCTCAAGAGATACCTGGGCGAATTCAGCTATAACGTACCTCTAGCAGGCATCAACTCGCAGGAGATCATGGGCGAGGTCCTGATTATCATGGACCTGTATCACCAGAGCGGCCTGAAAAATTTCAGCGTTTCCGGTGCAATCAACAACAATGATCTCACCATAACGTCGAACCAGGCCGCGGGAATGGTACTGGCGAGGAACCAGACCAGTCTTCAGGATATCAAACTTTGCTATACAGTGTACGAACCCCCTCTTGAGGGTGACGTGACGGTTCACAACGACGGTGACGGAGGATATTTCCTCCTGCGTTTTTCGCCGTCTGCAAACGCACTCCAGGAAGCCCCGGTCCCCAAGCATATCATATTTGTCATCGACCGTTCCGGCTCCATGTCCGGTAATAAAATAAACCAGGTCAAGGAGGCTTTCGAGTACGTTGTAAACGATCTTCCCGCGGATGACAAGTTCAACATATTGACCTTTTCCACCGGCGTGGAGCAGTACAAGCCGGAGATCATCTCTGCCAGCAGGGAAAACAAGCAGCAGGCTGTGAATTTCATCAACAATATTGGTGCTTCCGGGTCCACGAACTTCAACCAGGCAGCCCTGGATGGCCTCGAACTACTGGGGAATCAGGGAGATTCTCATATACCCATAGTGGTTCTTTTAACCGATGGACAGCCAACCGCTGGAGAGACTGACAGCACCCGACTCAGGAATAACATAGTCAACGCCAATACGGCCCACTCGTCCGTTTTCTGCCTGGGATTTGGATCCGACGTGGATTTCGATTTTCTCCGGGCCATAAGTATGGAGAATTTTGGTCAAGCAATCAAGATCAGCACGTCAGGGGACCCCACCAACCAGATAACCGATTTCTACCGTACCATCTCGACCCCTCTTCTGATGCAGATGAATTTCGGTTTCTCGGAAAATGTATATGATGTTTCCATGGAGAGCGCCGATTACCTCTTTGCGGGTACTGATATCGCCATAACTGGGAGGTTCGAACGCTGCGATTCCTTCGAAATGGAGATAAACGCCACCGGTCGAAACGGGGTCCGCACCTTCACTGATACCGTGACTGTGGGTGAGAATGACAATAATCCCTTCGTGGCCAGATTGTGGGCTTACCAGGAGATCGAAAAGATCATGGAGCAGATGGAAGTGTACGGGGAGACGCCGGAACTGGTGGACCGCGTAGTTGAGCTTTCGTGTCAGTACGATTTTATCACGGAGTACACCTGCTTCGTGGTAGAGATCGATGACCTGAACGTCTGGTACCCCGAGGACCTAGAAGGCCAGCAGGAGGAACCCGAATTCCCACCTGAAGAGGAAGAGGATGACAACGGGTCTAACAGGAGCCGTTCTTCGTTGCCTTTCGAAGACTCACCTCCCGATAACGATGAGCCAATCCATCATTTTGAAAGGGATGTCATCTATCGTTGGACCGAGGAGAAAAAGGCCGTATTTGAGCCCAGAAACAGATAAAACAACAGTATGGGGCCGATGGTGCGACCGTGTGAATTTAAGTGTTGAGAGGTGGTTGTTTGCATCGGCTCTTTTTATTTATTTTGGGAATACGGGAAACATAAGGTCGGGTGGAAAAATTCATAACATCGAAGCTATAAGGATACTCGAAAACGAGAAACGTCGATTGATCTTCACGTATATCGGAGAACATCCAGGGGAGCATTACCGACGGATCAAAAGAGAACTGGGTATTGCCAGTGGGACTCTTCGACATCATCTTCGAAGATTGGAGGAAGCGGGGATGATACGTTCGGAACGTGTGGGAAAGTACAGATATTTCTACCCTATTTGTAAAAATCGAGTATAGTATTCGATATTACAAAATACCTCTTTGTTTTTCAGTGCATAATATTATATACAACATTCCGGTTCAACATATTGAGATATCTCTTGAATTGGAGATTCTGAAAACAATAAAAAAAGGAAGTTAAATATGTTTGATGAAAGAAGAAGAGGGCAAGATCGTCCGCCCCGTGAAATGCACGATACAACCTGCTCCGATTGCGGCCAGGAGACCCAGGTACCTTTTAAACCCGATGGAGAACGACCCGTATATTGCAGGGATTGTTTTAGTAAGCGCAGGCCGCCAAGATATTGATATGAAATGCTCGAACAGTTATACTAAAATGTCCTGATATCAGTCGATATTATTGCCAAGTAAACCTTGAGTTTTACCGTTGATTCATTATCGAATCAATCATTTCAAGGTTTCTTTTTCTTTTTTTCCATATAGGTTTTACCTTCTAATCTTCAGTATAAGTCTATAATGTCGGATTTTTCAATTTGAAGTTTTCTTCAATTTTTTTAAATAACATCATTGATTTTGGCGGCGGCTGTATATTTATAGTATAAAATGAAATTCTGTATTACCTGCGGTGAATTACAAAATGAACGAAACAAAAAGAATCAAGATAATAGAATTCAATAATGACATCGGGATGATCTTCAAAAAGATTCCAGCTGGGAAATTCACAATGGGCTCCGATGGGTGGGACGATACGCGACCCTCCCACACTGTCAAGATTGCCGAGCCGGTTTATATCGGTGCATTCCCAGTTACCCAGTGGCAGTGGGAAGTAATAATGGGCGATAACCCGAGCCGTTTCAAAAGTGACGAGCGCCCCGTTGAGATGGTTTCGTGGCGTGACTGCGAGACTTTCATAGATAATCTGAACCTGCTTGAAGGGACGGACAAATACAGGCTACTCACTGAAGCTGAGTGGGAATATGCCTGCCGTGCCGGCGATTCAAGGGATTATTTTTTAAATAATAACATCAAAAAGTTGTCCAATTACGCCTGGTTCGATGAGAATTCCGGCGCTCGGACCCATGATGTGGGAAAAAAGAAGCCAAACAAGTGGGGTCTGTACGACATGCTGGGGAACGTCTGGGAATGGTGTGAGGATAATTGGCACGATAATTACGAAGGCGCGCCGGGACACAACAGAGCCTGGACCGGCGAGAAGGGTTATTACCACGTGGACCGCGGTGGAAGCTGGAGCAGTTCCCATGAGAAATGCACTTCCACGTGCAGGGACTGGAATCTCCCGGGCGAGCGTGCGCCGTTCATCGGTTTACGCCTGGCAATGTCGGTCTGAACAATACTTATTCAATCAATCCACCGGGGTGTGACATAGGTATCCATGAACTCCTTGGCCATTTCCGGTTTGGCGAAAGAGATATCCGTTATGGTTATTATCCCAACGATGCTCTTTCCCTGGATCACCGGTAGTTTCTTGGTATGAAATTTCTTCATGATCTTTGTCGCCTCGGCTACCTTTTCGGGGATGTATCGTCTTCACACCCGTTGTCATTATCTCTTTTACCAGAGTTGTTACAGGTGCCCTGCGATTGCATATCGCTCTTTCGATGACGTCTCGTTCCGTCAAAATACCTACGCAGGATTTATTCTGGTTCTTCACCACCAGGCTGCCGATCTTGTACTGTTTAAATTTCAAGCACGCGTCCAGTACATTCCTTTCCTGATCTATGGAAACCACGGACCGTCTCATTATCATCTCAACTAACATGGAAGACACCAGTTAAGACAAAGGGGCTTTTTGGCATATAAGTATTTGCATATGTGAATCAATTATTGTAAAATCAAAAATGGCTTGTTTAAGAGGTTTGAAAATAATATCGGTCAGGTAAATCACCGAAGAGGCAAGATTGACCGGTTGAGATGGGTCGAAATGATCGTACGTGATTATAGGCATATTCTGGAAAAGGACTGGGGCTTTTGTGCTGAATTATATTTTAGGTCCCGTGAGGTCTTTTCCCGGATTATTTGCGGATGATTCTCAGCTCCACGCTGTTCAGTGTGGTATGTGTGGGGAATATTTGTCTTTTTTCCCATGCAAGAGCACAATTAACACAGCTGTATTCATATTCCTCTGTGGCGGGATTGAATCGAACCGTCTTAGCAAGTTCGAGAACACTACCGGAATATTTGCACTCAATTTCGTTTTCCATGGTCATGATGATACCTTCAATTGCAATAACCCTGGAAATATATCAAACATCATCCTCGACCGTCGTCGCATGGCTCGTCATCGTCCGAGAAGCGGGCGTGCTCTGCTGAAGCCCCTGCCTTCGTGCACGTTTCGAGTTCTTTCTTCTTCATGGACCTGTTACAGCAAAAAAGTTCTAAGGTCTCACTATCTTTCTTTGAATCGGTTTTCCCACACTCTTCACAGTAGTAAACAATCGGATGTTTCATAATTATCCCTCGGTATATTTTAATAGTTATATGCATTGTATAGTTGATTCGATTTAAATGTATTCATAAAAATAATCAAATCCCTTCCTTGTTCTGCCTAGATGTAGATGAAGCCAAATACCTAGGGGTCCGCTTTCATGTACCTGACTCCCAATATTAATTGTGAAGGATGTAGAACTGTAGATACGAATATTAGCTGGGGTGGAAGGATGAATGTGGAGCAGCATACGTAGATAAAGACATTTCACAGATCGGGTCTATAATAAGACATACTTTCATGATGACAAGCTTGAGAAATGCCGGGGAATTTATTACGAAAAACAAGGGCAAGATTAATGATATTTCATTGTTCTATACTTGCGATAATCTATGGAAGTTTTCAAATGATTGTACCAGCTCCATATAAACGGACAGGAGTGTCCCTGCTCATCACACTTATTTTATTACTGTTATCGATACTTTTTTTATCCACAAAAACCACCGCCGAAGGAGTGCATACTTTCTTGATCGGTGGTAGAACAGAAATTTCAAAGGGACTTCCCGAGAAAGCTTCATTTTCATCTGTCGAGGTATATGATGCAGATGGTAACGGGCTGGACGAACTCTATGTGGGAGGGGCCGGAAGAATTTCACCGAAAACACCGGGGATACGAGCCTTCGAATATAACGCCGCACTCGGTGAATGGAAGGAATTCGGCCATGGTCTTCCGGGAAAAAATTCGGACAAATACTACGGCGCCCTATCATTCGGTGACGTTGACAATGACGGTAATGTCGATCTCATCGCCCCCCTTCTGACAAAATGGTATGATGGTGACAAGAATGGAATCGAAGTCTACAGGGGAGATGGTGCCGGTGGATTTTCCCTCGAATATACCATCGATAATGATGAATCGGCCAATGAAGCGGAACTGGCGGACCTGGACGGGGACGGATATCTGGACATTGCAGTTTCCACCGAGTACGCCGTCAGGGTCTGGTACGGCAGCGGCACCGTAAATGGTTGGTCCGAAAAGAGCCCCCCCAGATCAGGAAACGAGATAACGGGTATCGGGGTTGGAGATCTGAATGCAGATGGTCTGCTGGACCTTGTGGGCTGCCCCTATTTCAATTCTGAAACGATCCGGATGTACGTTCAATCCTCTAACAGAACCTGGGAGGAAATCTCGTTTAAAGAGGTCAGGAGAGAGGCTTTCGGGATCAAGATTATTGACGTCGATATCGATGGGAATTCGGACATTATATATGGAACGCGAAACGAGGGGATCAAGGTCTGGCTTGGCAATAACGGTGGATCGCCCGGAGGCACCGACTTTCAATGGAGCGACGGAAGCATGGGTCTTCATGACAGCGGGGGTACCTGGGACCAACTGGAACTTCGGGATATAACCGGGGATGGGAAACCCGAACTAATTGCGGCAAGTAACGGTGGAGATGATATTTATTTATATATCAACGACCAACCGAACGGCTGGACCTGGATATTCAGGGGTGATGTGGATTCCAACGATCCATTGTTCAAAGAGATCCCTCTCACCATGGGAGGTGAACCGTACGGGGCCAATTTCGGGGATTGGGATGGTAACGGGAGATTGGACGCAGCAGCTTGTTCATGGGGCACGGGTGTCAAGGCCTGGTTGATCAATAATTATAGTACACCAGATGGGACCGATACGAACCAGACGGGGCCGATAGCCTACCCCGAAGGTGGAGAAACACCTTTACGTATCTGGGGATTTGATGATTATCTATACTTGAAGGCATTTCTGATCGGCGGAATCGGTCTTGCCATGCTTGTTGCGTTAGTGATATGGATCAAGGTATTTGTAGCCAATATTATAAGGAAAAGGAAGAAGGATCGCAAGGAGAAGGAATCCCGGAAGGATTGGCTCTGGTTTTTTAAGGCGGGAAACATTTCAGTAATTATAGGAATTGTTTTTCTATTCATATCTCAGGTCATAGCAATAAAATTCTCGATGAACTATGAGCCGGATGCCAAAGTGCTGTTCTTCTGGGATCCGTATGAGTTTATCGGGGTTCTTTTATGCAGTTTTCTCGGATTTATCGCATTCCTGATTAGCTTTGAGATCGGGCGTTTTTTAAGCTTAAAGGGAATCTCCAAACTTGAAAATTATAGTGACGTAGATGATGATTTGTGCCACCGAATTAAAAGGTCAAGAGCATCCATGAAATTGTCATACATTTCGGCTTATCTGAGTATTATAATATTGTTTCTGGTGATCATGTATTATGTTTTTACTGAGACCGAGAATATCTACATTATCACCCTCCCGATACTGCTAGTGCCGCTTTCAATCTTATTTTTTAATTTTAGCAACAACATAATATCTGATGGAGCAAGGATCAAGAAGATTCCAAAATTAACGATACTAACAAGCTCGATAATGATTCTGCTTACCATCATTCTTTCTATGATCGGCCTTGCTTCCGGATGGGAGCTCAAGGTTATATTGATGATCTATCCCATAATTTTCGGCATTTTAATAATCGCAATGGCAGTTCTCAATATTGTCACAATGGGGAAATCCCGTAAATTAATATTAAAAGAATAAGGGCAGTTAATTGATAACTCAAATTTGCTGAAGGAAGTGTCTCAGTGAACGTCAAACCCGACCTTATGAAATTGATTGGTAATACGCCAATGATCCACCTCGGCCGCTTCGCCGAGGGACTGGAGGCGACCATAGTTGCAAAACTCGAGATGTTTAACCCGTACAGTGTGAAGGACAGGCCGGTGTCATACATGATAGAGGCGGCGGAGCGTGAGGGGAAGATCGACAGTGAGACGACAATTATCGAGGCCACATCCGGTAACACCGGCCTCGCTCTCTCTTTCATATGTGCCTTGAAGGGCTACAAGCTTCTCATATGTATGTCTGAGATACAATCGGAGGAGAGAAGACGGTTAATGAAGGTATTCGGTGCGAAGTTGGAATTGACTCCGGCCAGCGAAGGGACTGCCGGATCGAAAAGAAGAGCCCTTGAATTACAGGATGAAATTCCTAACTCTTTCTACATAGAGCAGCATGCAAATCCCGCCAACGTCTGTGCCCACAGAGAAACCACCGGAAAAGAATTGTGGGAAGACACAGACGGGAAAATAGACATTTTGGTGGTATCCCTCGGAACCACGGGGACCGCAAGGGGTGTTGCAGAATACATAAAACCGAAAAAGCCTTCATTTCGTGTTATTGGGGTGGAACCGGAGATTGCTCCAATGATCTCGAAAGGAATTTTCAAACCACACCGGCAGGCCGGGACCAGCCCGGGATTTATACCGAAATTACTGGACCGAACTAAGCTGGACGACATAATGCTGGTATCGGAGGAAGACGCTTTCCGCAGCTGCCGAGAGCTGGCAAAAAAGGAAGGAATTCTTACGGGGATAACGTCAGGAATGAACGCTTACGCTGCAAGGGAGTTGGCGAAAATTGAAGAGAATCGTGGTAAGCTTATTGTTGCATTGTTTGCGGACAGCGGTGAGAGATATTTGAGTGTTGACGGATTGTACTGAATTTTTAAATAATTGTAAAATACTCGAAACATTTATAAGTAAATCGAGTTATTTACAATTTATGGGATGATGTGGAATATTAACCTGAGCAAGATGGAACTATTGATCTTTCGTAATATTTCTTCAGGAATCAACGATCTCGGCTCACTCTCAAGGGCCGTGGACCTGTCGGTCAATAGAGTAAGTGAGGTTCTTACGAAACTTCAAAAAAAAGAATTTGTTCTGGAGATGGACCGAAGACCCAGGCGGGTGGCGATAAATAATCTTGAACACTCATTGGCCCTTCGTGCCCTTTTTCTGGAAATGGATCACATCGATTGGTCAAAATATCTTGATAACTCTTCCATACCTGTATTGGTCAATATTACGAATGAATTCCTCAGGCCGGACCAAATGGCATATAACGTAAGCTTGAAGACAGTTTATAATGTCTTGAATAATTTTAAGTCGATAGGGGGCGTTCAGAAACATGGAGGTACATATGAAATATCTCCCCGTTTCCATCTGCTGAAATTCTTTCTCACCAGCTACTCAAGTTATTACTATAGAAAATTGATAACGGAAATAGACACGAACAGCTGGATTATTTGGAATCGAGCGGATAAAATACTATTTGGTACCCGTAACGCCATTGCAGATGAAAAAGTTGAGATGACGGGGATTCAAGCGGTTCCGGAGTTTTTTCCTGATCTCGTTTGCGACCATTACCTCTATGTGGCACCAAAAAGAGAGAAATTGACTGTAGAGGAGCATATAGCATATACTCTTCGGGGATTGTCCAACGAGGGGCGGGTAATAAGGGCGGTAAATAACCTGATAAAGAACAATACGAAGGATCTGGATATTTCCCGTATGAAACACCTTGCAGAGAGAATAGGCATTGGACATCTGTTAGAAAATGGAGGGATATCTAATGAGCGATAATTTTCGGTATGATAGTAATCTATTGGAAAAAACCATGAAACTACTGGATGTAGCGGTCGGTCCCTTTCGATATACCTTATTGGGGGAAGTGCTATGCTCAAGGCAGGATCAAAAACAGCTACGAAGGATATTGATCTTGTGCTCCGGGAGAAAAAGGAACTTGAATCTATCATATTAGCATTAAGAGAAATTGGTTTCATACAGTTAGAGATGCAGTCCCAGGAGGAATTGAAGAGGACTGCGATGCATTTTCAGAATTCTCAAGGACTGAAATTCGATATCTTCATGAAGAACATTGCCGGCAAGCTGGAGTTCACAGAATCCATGAGGCAGAGGGCTATACCCTTATCCAAACTCAGGAATCTTAAGATCAACCGGCTTTCCAATGAGGATTTATTCCTTTTGAAATCCGTATCGGGAAGGGATATCGACCTGGATGACATGAGCAAGCTCTTCCAATCCGGATTGGACTGGGAGGTTGTAATCTCGGAGCTGACTCTACAAGCCGAGGTAACCGGCAGGGTCTGGACAGTAATATTCCTGGACCGTATGTACGACCTTGAGAAGGAATATGACCTTCGTTGTCCGAGATTGAAAGAGATATCCGATCTGGCACAGGTGCAACTTTCCTGAAGATTATCTATTCGCCCCCCATCTCCTTGCAATCAGCTTTTTCCACTTTCTCGCTTCGTTGTACCTTCACGTTCACTCTGGGTACATATCGGGTCTGTGGATATGAAAATACTTTGTTCGCCAATAATGGGATTATTGAATAATTAAGTGATAAGTTATAAGTATTAATACTCCTATATACTCCTTATGGCGCAAAGATTTGTAGAATTTATAACAGCACTTGCTGGGCGCACCTCGGGCCGTTCAGGTGAAAAATGGGTTAACGAAACTTTCGATAATTGCACCTCTAAGAAATAATCAACGGAGGAACTTAATATGGAACATAAAACGATGATAAAAAAAAGGAATATTCTATTGGTGTATCTATTTACATTAACTACCTTTGGCATCTATGGAATCTATTGGGCAGTTTCAACTAAAAATGAGATGAACCGTCTGGGAGCAAAAATACCAACGGGCTGGCTGATAATAATTCCGTTTGTGAACATTTATTGGAAATATAAATATGCTGAAGGCTTTGCTGATCATGTCAAGAAAGATAATCAAAAATGGTTTTGGTTCATTTTATTTTTCCTTCTCGATATTGTAATGCCAGCCTTTGTTCAGTCGGAACTCAATAAAATCGTAGATTCGAGTTGAAATGAGGCCGGTAAAATAAAACCATTAGAGAAATGATCATAGCGAAGGAAGAACTTGAGGTGAACAAAATGGAACTGAGAGCCAAGGCCAGTAAAATTAAGGGACATCCGGGCGTGATCAGGATCCATGAATCGCATATCGAGGAAGTGGATTTCGATAAAGGGGATGAAATTGAATTATGCACTCCCGGAACCGAAGGGACGGGAATTATCGTCGAGGTCTCAGCAGACCGATATGTTCAAAAAGGATTTGTCTCGATCCGAAAGGGAGATATGGATAAACTAAATATCCGCAATAACGACCTCGTCATACTCCGAAGATATAAAGCAAAAGGGGATAAAAGCGGAAAACGACAATCAAAAGAAGTTGTTATTGAAGGAAACAAATTATCCTGTCCCATTTGCGCTAACGATCAATTCTGGAGCCGTGCCACTCTTTTAAATACAAGAGGTTTAACATTTCTGGATTGGGATTGGGTTAACAAAAATGCACAAAATTACGTGTGCTCAAAATGCGGATACATTTACTGGTTTCATCTGTAATTAATGGTAGGTGTGAAAATATGCCAAAAGTGAACATAACATTGAGCAAAGAGATTTGGGGATGGTGGAAGGAAAATGGGTGGATTAACCTTTCCAAGCTTGCGGGAAAGGAACTTAAACGCCTGAGGAGTCTTTATGAAAGGGACCTTGGGATTTGTCCGGTTTGCGGAAACGATAAATTAAAATTCGTTGATGGCGTCGTTTACAAATGCACAAAATGCGGACATAAATATTAGTTTTCAAATGATTGATAGATTTCAAATGAGGATATTATATGAACGAGAATGATAATAAATCCATACGTATCATCTGCGCGGTTCTCTTTGTCTTGATGGCAATACTATCTATGATGGTAAGTTTGCACACGGTGACCTGGGTTATTCCCGACAGGTTGTTGACGACATTATTATTTGCAACGGCATTTAGTGTCTGGAAGTCCGATTACTGGGGTCCAATGATAGGCATTTGGGTGTCCTTGATAGGCATGGGGTATGCCGTAATCGAGATGTCATTGATATATTTTATTGATCTTGAACACTACAGCTTATTGGTGCCTGCCGCTTACTTGATCGTCCCTTTAATCGTCATGGCGGTGATAACATGTTTCATCTGCGTTAGATTGCTTGGTGTGGAGAAAATCAAATTTAAAAAAGATGGCGAACGTCGCAAGATCCAATCGCCGGGTACATATGGAAATTGTCCGAAGTGCGGGTTCGACCAGATCAAATTTATCGATGGTGTTAACTATAAATGTGCGCGGTGCGGGAAAATATATTAAGCAAAAAATATATTAAGCAAAAAATAAAGATTAAAAAATCAACTAAAAAGGAAGGTATAGAATGCTAGTTACAACAACGGAAAAGATACCGGGTTACAAGGTCACTGAAGTGCTGGGCGTGGTCTTTGGTAGTTGTGTTCAAACCAAACACTGGGGTAAGGATATAGGTGCAGGCCTCCGCTCCATAGTTGGCGGCGAGGCAAAAGGCTACACGGAAATGATGGAAGAGGCACGCCGAAGCGCAATGGAACGCATGATGGGCCAAGCGAAAAAAATGAAGGCGAAGGCGATAATCGGGATGCGCTATACAACTGCTCAGACCATGAGAGGCGCCGCCGAGATCATAGCCTTTGGAACGGCGGTCAAGATCAAGACGGTATGATCATTTAATTCTTGATCCACCTTTCTTTCATATCTTGACCGAGTGCATCCAGAGCTATCAAATATAGGAGAGGAATGATTGATTCAAGTAGTGCTACTGGTTCGTTATTCTTAAATAATTGTAAGAAATGCCTTCCAGTATTATTATGTAAACACACTGTGATATAGTCCGTCCATAGGCAATTTAAAAAAGGATGTGGAACAACTAAAGGTCAATTCACCTGGAAAAGACAACAACAGCCCGAAATGTGGTTTTGACCAGATCAAATTCGTGAATGGCGTTATCTACAAATGCATGCGGTGCGGTGTAATATATTAGTTATACGAAATCCCTCTCATTTTATGGAAAATGTAAAAAACTGTGTACCCGTTAAGAGTAACAAATATAAAAAAAATGTTTGGCGCTCAAATTTGTATTGATTCAGAGGAAGAATAAACGAAGTCAAGTTCTGAAAACCCGATTTGCAGACATATTACTCAACGAACCGCCATGAACTTAAGGAAGAATGTAGAAGAATGTGGATTTTGAACTTGTCTTTAGAGCGCAATGTATCTATGCTCCCTAAAGGTGGATAATATTAAAAGAGAAGGGAATAAACGGGCTGATGAATCAGCAACAGACCTATCCCGTCTGAGTTATATTGAAATCGATAATCTTTCTCACCTCCTGAAGCAGCGGAGGAGCTTAACTGGTGAATATACTCAAAAAAACTGGCGCGAGAGCTACTATTTTAACGCCACAGACGAAAAAACCGGATTAAGCCTGATAACCACTATAGGAATCGTCCCGAACAAAAGACGAAGATGTACAGGCTTTGTTATCGTCCTCCGTAAGGGAAGAATTGTAATAGGCAAGCCCCTCCTTTCGAGAGATATAAAATTGCACGAAACCGATCGTTTCCGACTTGGTAGTTTATCTTACCAAGTGGAGGGGATTGACTGGCGGCTGCGATATCGCTCAAAGAAATGCGATCTTGATATTCTTTTCCGACCTCTGAATGAATTTTATTCGTATACCAAAGATCTGAATAAAAACGGGCTAGATTTGTTTAGAAAGCTTGCCTCGCAGCACATTGAACAGGTTGGAATCTTCGAAGGTATAATAAAATTAAATGGACAAAAAATAAAATTCGGCCCCTGTCCGGGTCATAGGGACCATCTGTGGGTGATTCACCCCGTATTTTTCGGAGCATGTATTCACACTGGAGATATTGATGGACGGTATTCCCGCAACATCAGAAGAAGTTTTTAGATAAATGAGCATCGTAGCAATTATAGCCGCCATCATAACTGTATTGGTCCTGGCACTTAATGTTGTGCGAATTGGAAAGCGCAAGGATTGATTCGTCATTAAAAAAAAACCGAACTTATTAATAGCAGATGTGAGATATATCTAACATTAAGTTTGAAATACCCCACATCCTTCTCGAGTCCAATAGTTGGTGGGCCGAAGTATGAAAGTACCAATAAAGGAAAAAATTCGATTGGTCTTGATCGGTATCTTCTTCGAACTATTTTTGGGCTTGCCTCTAAGTTGGAAGGGATTTTGGATGATCTACAAGGACGTCAAAATTTCATGGGGTATCTCTTTTCTAATATTAGGCCTGGTTGGATCTATAATACCGTTGCTGTACATAATTCATACGGTCCGACAATTTCACAAGGGGTTCCCAAGAAAGGACGAGCGAACCCGGGATCTACTTCAAAGAAGTGCTGCAAAAGCGTTCTTTATTGCCTTGTATTTGCAAATTTTACTTATTTTTTTCAAATCCGATTACCAAGAAATAGATCCCTCACTGCTGGTATTCTATCAAATTCTCATGATGCTGCTAATATTCGGACTTAGCTGGCTATGGCATCGTTTCCGGGGAGACCCAGTGGAATGATGGGGTTTGTACCATGAAAACCCGTATCAAGGAGCTCAGGGCAAGATCCAACATGACCCAGGGAGATCTAGCAATCAAGGTGGGGGTGCGGCGGGAGACCATTGTCTATCTGGAGAAAGGCAAATACAACCCATCGCTGAAACTGGCCCATGACATCGCCTGGGTTTTCAAAACCACCATCGAGAAGATTTTTATTTTTGACGATTGACAAAATATTCAAACAGTAAATATTGGAGAATGAGACAATGAGAACGAACAAAACAATAACATCAATGACTGTATCGGTACTGGTATTTTCAACACTTCTAACTGCTCTCACTTTCCTTCCAATATCAGGGAATGTCCAGGCGCATTCACCGGCTGCGATATATCCAACCTACAAAGAGCAGACCCTGACAGTCTACATTGACCACGAATCGGCAGATTCTGACACACATTATATCAAAAAAGTGACCGTCAGCGTGAACCGTCGTGAAGTTCTGAATGAGACCTATACGAGCCAGAAGGTTGACGATGAAAAGGGCAAGGGCATGATCGTATATTCCTACAATGTGACCGCATCTGATCGTGATGTAATATCCGTTACCGCGGAATGCAGTGTTAGCGGCTCTGTCACCGAAACCCACACGGTGGGCGAGGATGGTGGAGGTAAGGATGACGGTAAAGACGATGGAAAGGACGATGGAAAGGACGACGGTAAAGATGATCAAAAAGAGGATGACACGACCGAGGATGATCCAAAAGAAGATATATCAACGAAGGAGAGCGGAATGGAAAGCTGGGTCCTCTATTCAATCGTGGGGGCGGTCATAGCCATCATCGCGCTTGCAGTGGTGATCTGGATAATGATGAAGGGTAACGCCACAAAGGGAAAATCCAAAAATGACGAATGGACGACCTGCCCCGAGTGTGGGACGGACCTTATGATGAAAAATCTCCAAGCACATCTGAATAGTGTACATCCTAAATTATCAAAGATCGAAAGAGAATGAATTATAGGAAAGGGGGAAGAAACGATGGAACGACACATGATAAGTCCAATACTTTTGATTATTTTACTGATGACATCTGCATTGGTTATTACTATCCCGGCCCAGAATTCCAATGTCGGCCCTGAAACCCAGGGAGACGCTGGACGGGGCAGCGTGCTATGGCAGACCATCGGAGGCATGACCGGGGGAATAACTACTGAAATAAAGCTGGTGGATCAGACAAATGCCGGCACTCCAAACACCGTATTAGTTGGGACGGACGGCGGTGCAATGGCCATAGACCTTCTCACAGGTGAGGTGTATACGCGTTACACCACCCTGGATTCAGTTATATCAATTACCGATATCGGTGATATTGACAGTGGCGGCCGAACCGATTTTGTTATTACCACCAGGAACCAGCAAACGCCCAACGTGATCGCAGTGAGCACCGAAACAGGGGGAAAACTCTGGGAATTCAAGCCCATAATGGATGCCTTTACCGAGGAAGATGGTCTAATCGATGCGGAAACCATCTCATGGTGCGCCGCCTCCATTCCCTCAGGCAGTGGAAAGGATGTGATCGTGAGCTCATGGAAAATGGTCTATCGCCTGTCGGGAGAGAATGGAGATGTCCTGTGGACATTTACGGGCGGTAACGATATCTGGAACGTGGTGGCAGCCGCGGACGTGACTGGCGATAATAAGAACGATGTGCTGGCAGGTTCACAGGACGGCGACATACATCTTTTAAACGGCGAGACTGGGAACGAGGTCTGGGGACATGACCTCACAGAGATATATGAAAAGGTCATTGATTTGGACCCTAAAAGCAAAGGGGACGAAGGCGAAACGGTGGACATCAAGATCGACCTCTCTCTTTGGTCAATCCTGACCATTGAGGATGTTAACAGTGATAATGTCCCGGACGTGGTGGTAAGTTCGGAAGACGGTTTCATTACATTGATGAGCGGGGATGGAGGGGTAATTATCTGGTCGAAGAAGATCACTCTTCAGAACCAGCCGAATGTTGATATGGAGAATAATGTCGGGATACAGTCAGGTATTGATCATCCATTAAACTTTTTCAACCCGCGCATAAAGACCATTGAAGATTTCGACGGCGACGGGCTCCGGGACATCCTGGTCATGGGTATTAACAGGGATTATAGCGGGACCGCCAAGATCATATCGTCTTCCCTTACCGGTGTCAGGACCAGGCAGGGAAAGGACAGAGATCCCGGTGGAAAAACAGATCCGGAGGATAATGATGAGATCGTTGAGCTGGACCAGGAAAACATACTGTTCAACACCACAGGTACGGACGCAATTGATATTCCGGTTTTATGGTCAACCGAAGCTTTGGTGAACTGGAACGGCAATGGCAATTATTCTCTTGTTATACCGCATAAGAATGAGATCAAATTGGTGGATACCGAAACCAAGGAACTTGAACCTTTTTTCGATCATCCCATCCTCGATAATGCCTGGCTGGGGAATTTTCAGCTTGAATTCTTTAACAATCCCGACGGTTCCCAGGGTCAGTTGATGATATTGACTCTTGGAACGTCTGGCCTTCTGGTGGTGGATCCCCTGGCCCAGGAAGTCCTGTGGGATGTGAACAACATGGAAAGTGTGGAGGTGCAGGACATCTCGGACATTACCGACGACGGGGCCGGAGACCTTGTGATCCTTTCTTCCCTGGGCTCAAATTCTCATGTAAGGACCCTCCAGGCCGTCGACCGAGTCACCGGCGAAGAGCTCTGGAAACATACCGTATCTCTCGCCGATCTCCCGACCAAGGGTGCCAGGGACATCAGCATGGAAAGCGACTTTACCGGTGACGGAAAGATCGACATCCTGGCCTATCGGCAAAGCGACGTGCCGGATGACCTTCTGGAGATGGGAAATCATACATTCGTGTTCGTCATAGACGGAGCCGACGGCAGCCTGGCATGGGAGGCTCCCGTAAGCTCTCAGCTCTTTTTCAATTCTTCCCTAAATGCATCTCAAGGCCTCTATGAATATTGGAATTTGGTAAACCGAAGGATTGCGTCATTGGAACCGGGTTCCGATCTCAGCGGTGACGGAATTCCCGATATCTTCGTGGGGGGTCAGGGCGGCAACGTCTACCTTCTGGACGGGGCGGACGGCTCGCAATTGTGGAACATGACCCAGAATAATATCAGCTGGCTGCCATGGTATCCACAGACATTCGCTGTGGGGGATGATGCTCAACCAGGTTTACTGATAACCGATTATTCATCACTGATATACTTTTCAAACATATCTGCAAACGGCAGTATGTCGGCAAACTTCTCCTGGAGATATCCCGAGAACCTTAGCAGTCCGGACAATGATGAGGTATTATCCGGCAGTTTCGCGCTAATTGAGGACCTCAATGGGGACGGCAGATCGGATGTGATGTATTTCTCGGTTGTTCCTGGTGATGATAAAAACGAAGAGCAGCATGAATGCCATGTCCTGAGCGGCCTGGACGGCAGCGCCCTTGGTCCGGGATTTTCCGTAGGGGCGGGAAACCAGCCCATGGACAATTTTGCTCCGGGAGAACACCCTGAGGAAGGGCCTTTCCTCCAGGACCTAAATGGCGACGGGGTCAAGGATGCCCTGCTCTTCAAAAAAACCGGGGGCAAGAGGGCACCTCCACAAATAATGGCAATCGACGGACAAACCCACCAGGAGATTTGGGTAAATACTGAGATTTTTTCTTTTGCATTCAGCGGCGGCAATCCTTTGAAGATCATTGAAGATACAAACGGAGACGGAACAGCTGATATAGCCGTTGGTTCCGGGCGATGGGGAGCCCTGGGTGCCGACATCCATATCTTGGATGGAAAGACCGGAGAACAGCTTAATGTTATCCAATACGAAGAACAAACGGAATTTACCGATTGGAACATGGCACAGCCTGTTTTCGGTGTCTCGGTCTTAAGTGATGTATCCGGCGATGGGATCAGGGATATGATGGTACAGAGGACCGCCCAGATCGATGGCGCGGAGGTCTTCGTATTGGAAGTGGTGGATCCGGAAACAGGTACGTTGCTGCGACAGATTCCCATAGGATATGCGGTGGCGGAAGATAACGGGGATGTCAACACCGATGGAAAGGCAGATATCCTGATCTCACAAGGGAACAGTTTGTACTGCCTGGACGGCTCCTACAGTCTATTCATACTATCTCCTGGAAATGATGAGATACTGGACGATGAATTTGAGCTGACATGGAACCTGAAGGCCGTAGAGTGCGAGGTCTTTGTGGACGGTATCAGTTTTGGTCAGTATACCGGCGGGGAGCTCACCCTCACCTTGAGCGGTGGCCAGCATGAGATCATAGTGGAGACCACCGATGAGTTTGGGAGTATCCTTGCCGACTCCATTACCGTCAATGTCCCGGAATCCAATACACCTATGATCCTCAATATCGCCGTAGGTGTGATCCTGGTCATATTTATTATTGTGATTATAGTAATGAGACAAGCCAAATTGAAGAAGAGCACACAACAGTGGAGAGAGAAAAGGATAAAGATAGAAGCATTGAAGACTTCACTTGTAAGGTCACTATCTGACAAGTTAGGCGAGTCCACTGCGTTCCGATGCATTGAAAATGCATCTTCTCCCTCAGGAGCAAGCTCCTTACGGGAGCCAGCAGGGTCGCCTTTACTTGATAAGTCCGAAAAAAGAACTGAAGAGAAAGGACGATCAAAAAGGAAGGGGAGAAGACGGGATCGAAAGAAAAAGGATAAATCTTCATTTGACCCCGATGTGAAAAAGTTCGACGAAGAGATATTGGTGCTGGAAACCAGTGCCGATGAACTGACAAAAGAACTTGAAGAAACAGGGCTTCAATTTGAGAGTCTAAAAAAAGACAAGAAAGTTAAGGAAGATGTGCTGGATGCTTTCCTGAAAGAGAAGAAGGAGATAGAGGCTGACATACGGAAAAGTATGAATTGCCCTGAATGTGGTGCAAAGGTGAAACTGCCGGAAACCGACGAGGAAAAACTACATCTTCACTGCAAAAAGTGTGGTGCAAAGGGCAGGCGGCCAAACCCGAATGCCAACGTATACAAGTATCTGCAAGACGTGAAGTACGATATCGAAGATGCTGAAGAAGAGCTCGACAAGGCAGAAGAAAAGTTGGAAGAGATCGAGCTGGAAATCGAGAAGCGGGAAAAAAAGATAGAAGAGATCGAGGAAGATATTCTGAACAAGAAAGGGGGAAGGGTGGAATCCTCGACAGTTCATGGGGAAGAGGATGAGCCATGGGAGGTGGAAGAATGAGCGTCCCCATGATAGAGGTTAAGGACCTTACAAAACATTTCGGCGGCGGGGCCAATATCGTCAAGGCCGTGAACGGTATCGATTTCAAAGTCCGGGCCGGACAGGCCCACGGCTTCCTGGGTCCCAACGGCGCCGGAAAGACCACAACTATAAAGATGCTGGTTGGGGGTTTGAGCATTACCCAGGGCACTGCTACAATAAAGGGATATAAAGCTGGTTCGGTCAAGGCGAACTCGCTCATTGGATACGTGTCGGAGCAGCCCAAGTTCTTTGATATGACACTTTTCAAATATCTGATCTACATGGGAAGGCTCGGGCACCTGGGCAAAGCGGAGGCAGCAAAAAAGGCCGAAGAGCTGATACTCTGGCTGAAGCTGGAGGAAGCGGCGGACCGTAAAGTAAACAACTACAGCTCGGGAATGAAACAGAAGGCGGCCCTAGCGCAAGCACTGATACACGAGCCGGAGATACTCATCCTGGACGAGCCCACTGCAAATCTCGATCCCGTGGGACGTGCTGGTATGATCGAGCACATATTGGAACTTGTCCGTGACCGTGGACTTACAGTCCTCGTCAGCAGCCACATCCTTGGGGAAGTTGAAAAACTGGCCGATACAGTTACCATCATAAACAAGGGAGAGATAATCCTCTCGGACGATGTTGGTGTTATCAAAGACCAGCTGGCCGGGAATCATTTTCTTCTGGAAACGTCCAAAAATGAGCTGATATTGGAAAGATTGAAGCGGCTTCGATATGTCAAGCGTGCTTGGATCGACGATGAAAATCGGATACAGGTGGTTTCGGAGAAGGACGATGTTCTCGAGGAAGCGGTTACCGAAATTGTCTATAAATCAAAGGCCATTATGATGTCTTTTAAAAAGCGGGACGTATCGCTAGAGGATATTTTCCTGAGCTCGGTTTCCGAAAAAAACGAGAACGGGAAAGGAGGTGCGTCCCATGAGTGAAATAGATACCAAAGGGACAGGGAGATCCGGATCGCGATTTCACATAATCGCTGACAGGGAACTTGAGAAGATATTGAGCTTACCCCGGGCTTTTATCTTTCTTGTTGCGGCCATCATCCTTCCCATTGTCTCCGCTTACGCTGCCGATGTAGACAGTTATCCACTGGATATCCAGGCCCTCATGCTCAAGGATATTCTCTTCTTTACTGTTTATTTCTGGGTAGGCGGAATTGTACTGGCCTTCTTTGCAGCATGGACAGTTTCGGATTTCATTGTCGGCGAAGACAGCCGCGGCACGCTGCTGTCGCTGATTACCAGGCCCATTCGCAGGTGGGAGGTGATCCTGGGTAAATTCCTAGCATATCTTCTATTCGTGGCAGTAATGGAGATTATCGCCATCTTTATAACCATATACGTTCTGGTGACGATCTCTGGAGCCCACCTGTCGGTCATATGGGATCTGTTTCTATATATACCAATACTGCTTCTATATTCACTGTTCGTGGCGGTGGTCTTCGGTACCATCCCTCTCGTTCTCTCCACCGTATCCAAAAGCCGCGTGCTTGTCATGATAATATCGGCGGCCCTGGTCATTGTGATTTATCTCGCCTTCTACATAATCAGGTCCGGTTTTTCGGAATTCTACGTGGATAACCATCTCTATTATTTTGATCCGGGGTATCACATGGGGAATATCTTCATCTCGTTTACCGAGGCTGCGGGAATTGATCTCACACCCACGTTCCAGGAGCAGATGGGGTTGTTTGCAGGTACGCATAATCTTGGAGTGTCACTTGATGAGCCCGATCAGGGATTCCAGCTGGCTTCGATACCGTTGACCAACTATTATTCACAGGCTACCTCCTGGCTGATCTGGACTTTGATCCCGGCCGGACTTACGGTGCTGTCGGTTTTCAGGCTGAAGAAGAAGGAAATACAGTAATTTAGACTCGGAGGTTGGACGATGAAAACCAAAAATATGGGTATTGCACTGGTAGTGGCCGCACTGTTGGTATTCTTGTCCCTGGCGGTTCCTCTTTTTATTTCCGAGGCTGCGGGAAATCAGCCTTGTTGAATGTCATCGGCGCTTTGTTTTCCCCCTAAGGCGAAGAAGTCGAGGTGAACGGCAAGAACCTGAAGGATATGAAACATTTTCAACTTACCGAGATACGCCGTCATGATGTGGGCTGGATCTTCCAGGACTTCAATCTAATAGAGAACCTTGCCGTTCTCGCCAATGTCGTCCAGACCTTACGTTTTGCAAACATGAAGCGGCCCGAGGCGGTTAAGAAGGCAACGGGACTCATGAAACTCCTGGGAATCGAGGATCGGATGAAGGCTCACCCGAGCCATCTGAGCGGTGGTGAGCGGCAAAGAGTTGCCATAGCCCGGGCTCTGGCAAACGATCCGGCAGTTCTTCTCATGGACGAGCCCACCGGGAATCTTGATTACCGCAATGCCGAGAATGTCATGGAAATAATATCCGGGCTCAGAGACAAGCTCGGTACCACCTGCTTGGTCGTAACCCATTCTAAACATATCGCTTCCTATACCGACAGGTCCCTGGAGCTTCGCGACGGCCGTTTCATCGGACAGCACGGCGTGGAAATGGATCTGAACCAGCTCGAGGAAGATAGGGATGTTTTCATCTCAAATGACGGAACTCTCATACTTCCCCCGGATATACTTCCTGTGGTACAAAAGTACGGCGAACTCTGGAAGATCCATGTTGAGGAAGATGCAAATGGGGTGCCAAAAATAATTGGAATGCCCAGCTCTGCCAGCACCAAGAAAATGGCTCGAGGATCGATTGGGAAGTGTCCCGTATGCAAGGCTCCGGTAGAACGGGAAGAATTTCACTGCAGGGCGTGCGGTGCGGAATTGAAAAAGTGAATACTCTGAACCTTCGGGAAAGCGACATCGTCAGTTATTAATAATCTTAGCGTTCCTGATAAGTGAAATGGAATTGAAATAAGAGACAAATTTGTGATCAAAGCCCTGGTACAGACAACATATTTATGGAGGGGTGCTGAGCTTAACGACACTTTTGCCAATTATCTGCAATTTCTATTAGCGCTTTTTGACAATATGTGCAATTTTCATTAGCAAATTATTTAAAGATGAAGGGAGATTATTTGTATATGAACAAGGAACTGCTCTACAGATATAATCCATGGTGGGAGGGCGAGTTCAAGTTCCCGGGTGTGAAACGGACATCTTATCTAAAGGAATTGGATGAAAAACTTTCTACTCGACGATTGGTATTTGTATACGGCCTTAGGCGCTGTGGCAAGACCACTATAATGAAGCAGTTTGTTGCTGAAAAGCTGAAAGATACTGATGCTTCCAATATTTTTTTCATATCAGTTGACCACCCCGCCATTTCAGAGATGTCTCTTTTGAATGTTGTGGATGAATATCGAAGCATATTCCGAATTGGCAGGGAACAACAGGCCTATATCCTCTTCGATGAGGTTCATGCAAGGGAGGGCTTCGAAAAAGAATTGAAAGTGCTTTATGATCTGGAGCCCAATCTCTTTATCATTGCCACCGGCTCAAACAGTTTGATAATAAAACACAGGAGCGGTCATCTGGTGGGACGCAATGCGAGGATGAATGTTGATCCCTTGAACTTTCACGAGTATATTCAGTTCAGATCACTGGATATAAACCCATCTGAAGGATATCTGTTGGGACAGTACATCGAGGATTTCATGGTGACGGGGGGAATGCCGGAATACGTGCTCACCGATGATCCGCAATATATAGAAGATGTGGTTGAGGACATCATTTACAAGGATATTGTACCCAGATGCAATATTCAGACCCCTGTCCTTATGAAAAAAATGTTTTACCTTATATGCCAGAGAGCCGGAAGACGCTTGACGGCCTCAAAACTTTCAAGGGTACTGGGACTTTCAAGAGAGACGGTAACGAACTACCTTAACCTTTTTCAGGAGGCATTCCTTATAGACATTGTTTTAAAAGAAGGTACTCCCAACGAACGTATCTATTCTCCAAAAAAGGTATATGTATGTGACAATGGGATTCTCAGCATTATTAGCGGTGGTATTGCAAAGGGGGCTCTGGCTGAGAATTTAATGTATCTTGCTCTCAGGAAAAAAGGGGAGGTAACTTACTTGGAGCAAGGAGGTAAAGAGGTGGATTTTCTCGTTAAGGGAACTGCCTATGAGATCAAATATCTTGACTCAATAGTAGATAACGACATCAAAAATATTAAGGCCGTTAAAAGCCGAAAAGTGAAAAAGAGAATTATGGTTGCTAGAAAGCCCCAGAAAAGTATTGATGGCATTGATGTGATCGGCATGGCGGACCTGCTCGGGGTCCAGTAAAGAGCGAGGAGTTTCACTTGAGGGCGTGTGGTGCGGAACTGAAGAAATAACGGCTTTGCGGTGGATAGTGGCGTTGTACACCGATAATGGGGTTATCGATTACGTCGACGGGATCCTCACGAGAAAGACTTTTCGTAAAAACATCGCATAACTCCCTTTATCTGCAATTTTTATTCGCGAATAAGGGAGTTATACGAAATATCGGAATCGTCCTATGGTTTAAACGCCGAAAGTTTCAAGATCTTTCATATCAATTCACGAGTAGGTATGCGAAATCCCCGACCATCACAAAATATAATTGACTTTTGTGGTTAGGCGATAAGTTGTCATTCTCCCTCTCCCTAATAAAATAATCTTTAAGTCCGAAGGAAAGTTATATATAGAATGGTAGACGTAGGTATACTTATGGCAGAAGTAGTGTTGAGTACAAAGTTTCCAGAGGAACAAGTTGAGACGATAAGAAGTATTGTAGAAGAGAAGGGAATCACCGTCTCGGCTCTTTTAAGAGAACTCTTGGATGGGGAGATAAAAAAGAAAAAGGTGGATTGGGGTGCCTCTTGTTTCGGCTTAGAACCTCGAAGTGATGAACCTAAGAAGAGGGAAGCTACTGTGGATGATATTGTGTATGGGATGTCGTAGTATGGGAAGAATAAAATATCCACCTATTTTTATAGATACCAGTGCTTGGGTGGCATTAAATGAGAAAAAAGACATCCACCATAAAAAAGCAAGATCATTCATAGAGAAAAATAAAAACGGTGAACTAAATTTTGGACCCATACATACATCAGAGTTGGTTCTACAAGAAACCTATACTTTTTTATTGTACAATTACAATTATAGAGCAGCAATGGATATTATGGGAAGAATATTGCAATCAAATGTAATCATTCATCCATTTAATTCTCTAAATTTTTTAAATATCTGGGAAAATATTGAAGAAAGAAAAACTAAACTTTCCTTCGTTGATTGGAGTATTGTGACATATATGAAAAAATATGGTATCAACTATATATTTACTTTTGATAGCGACTTTTCTAAAATAGGGTATGAAAAAGTGCCAGAACTTTAAATATATTGTATTATTCAATTAGCCTAACCCCAGGAAAGCAAGATGGTCGGGAACTCTGCGCTTGTAGGGAACTATCCCCCTACAATGCTCGGAGCTAACGCCCTCGGATAACTTGTGGCAGTCGTAAATCGGAATTTCCCCATGACTTTATTCATGGAGAAAATCATATGAACAAAGAACTTTAAGCTACCATAAGGTAAGATCGAAAAATAATTCCTCCGCTACTTCGGAAACCGGACCAAGAAAAAGGGATAGGGATTAAAACTACGTTTTAGTATAAGGCATGTTTTCCGAAATTTTCCTGCTGGCCTTCGCCAACGGAAAGCTACGTCCCGAAGGCATTTTTCGGCGATTCTGATAAACTGTGAATTCTCCCCCAATTAACCCCCTTTCCAACCACGAATTCTTGGCCCTATCGGGCTCGTATAACTAGCCGGTTTCAGGCTCTCGGCCTGTCGGCCTCCACCCAAATTCCTACCCCGCCAATACCGATACCAATGAATTGTTTCCCCCGACGGAAGTTCGTGAACCTGCCAATCGTTATACGTAATACCAGAATCGCTCGGTGGAAATATTCAATTAGGAGGATTTCCACATAGAATGAAAATCGAAGAATAACTACAGAACGAATAGTCGATAATGAAGTTCCAGAAGAAAATCACATCATGCTTTTTTACATTTCATAGAAAATAATATATATTATGCATGATATTAATATATATAATCCTTTGGAGTGGTTCCAACGCAGACATGGAAGGGTAAAGAACTTGTAGTGGATAACTATCGGAATGCCGATAAGGAGATGTTAGAGTGTGATATCACCATAGATGATGTGATATGGGTAATGGAGAACGGAAGTGAAGTCAAGAAACGGAAAAAGGGATTTACTGAAAAATGGTGTCATAGAGGAAAACACATCCTAATCGTCATGGTTGAAGATCGTGTCGAATATTGGTTGATCGGACATGTGGGGAAGATTAAAGCAACCAAAGATAAAATGAAAATCTTGAGAGGAGGGAAATAATGGCTCACAAGTGCAATATCTGCGATAAAGAAATGACAGAAGTTGATGATGTCGATTTAAAAGGTTTCAAGATACGGGGTTGGCGCTGTGAATGCGGTAATACTCATAGCAATTCGGATGATGTTGATGTTATCGTAAAATTCTTCAGATATATGAAGAAGCGCAAAGAGTTATCTCTGTTCAAAACGGGGAATAGTTTGGCTGTGAGGATCCCAAAACCTATTGCGGACCTCTATCATCTGAATCCGTATTCTAAGGTCATCATTGAAGCCAAGACAAAAGAGATCAGATTGAAAGTCTTACAATAAGTCAATTTGAATCCGAACCAATTATCGAAACTCAATATCTGGAACTTCATTCTCTCTAAAATTTGAATGTAAATCCTCCTAAATACTTGGAATTTCCACAGGGTTGGAAATGCAGGATTGAGGTTAAAATGTCAGAATCGTGCTATGCTTTTAAGCCGAAAGTTTAACTTTTTTCATCGCAGTCCTGGTCGGTATCGCTCTCGGTGCAGTTTCGTATGTCCTTCTAAACGAGGAAGATACCGAAAAAAATCAAAATGAAATGGGTCCGATCATCGAGAAAATATCGATAGACGATGCCAATGAAATGATAAGGGTAAATTCCGATTTAATTATCCTGGACGTCAGGACCTCGAACGAGTTCGGAGATGATCGATTGGTAAATTCCATCAATATCGATTTCTATGGCGAGACATTCAGGGACGAGCTAAATAAACTGGACAAGAACGGTACATATATTATTTACTGTCGAAGTGGGAATCGGAGCGGTCAGACCCTGGAAATAATGGACGAATTAAAATTCATGGAAGTATATGATTTCGGAAGCTTTGTGGAATGGAAAGGGGCCGGATACGATACGGTAAACGGATGAGGGATTAACCGAAAACTACGATGAGTTAGATTCTTCCTTTATCAACACTATACCTTTCCCCTCCTTGCCGTTGACCTTGATTATCAACGGTTTTTCAAGGTGAGCGTGCCTGACAAAGCGGCCCTTCTTCTCAAACTTCAATTTGCCCAACCATTCCCAGTCAATTCTATCTTCGGTGGAACGGCTCGACACGCTCAGATAGGGTATGCCCAGAGCGGATATGTTATGGAAGAAGTGAGAACCCTGTGACTGGGTGACGTCAATGTCCAGCATGGGTGCCTCAACAATGGCCCCGACCCGGGATATCTGGCCCCATTTAACGGGTATTCCCAGCCATCTATCGAAACTGCCCCACCTTCCCGGTCCCAGAAGGAGATATGATCCTTTCTTCATTGTTGAATTGATCTCGCCGATCTCGTGGGCTATCAATTGGGTCTGGTTTCTATCCATTTCCGACGGAAGAACCATGACTATGTCGGAAATGTCATCGATCAAGCCGTTGCCCATAGCCTTATCGGAATAGACGATAACCCCCTCATTATCCTCCACTCCCTTTATCATGACCAGGCTCTTCTCCTTGTTGGATATAATGGGACGTATCTGGAGGATGTGGAACTCCAGTTGATCATCACGTCCATTCGATACCGCGAATTCTATCTCCACAGAACCGCCAAGACTTCTGGAACCTATCTCCAGGAGGTTCCGGAGAATATTTGCAAGTGGATACCTCTCGTATTTCAGAATACCGGCAAAGGTTATGACTTTGTGTCCCTCGTGGTACGGTCCATCTCGAATAATATCATCGTTCGGGTTATAGACGCTGGCAGTAAGGTCAAGTATTCCGTCCTTTTTAGCGTCAGAGATGTTCACAATCCTGAGTGTCGCATCCTCTCCCTCTGTGAGATCAAAATCCCTGCGGGCCAGATCGACGCAGTAGAATTGTCGTTGTGAATTTTGAAGTATTTCCCCGGTGGTCGAGAAACCTGGGAAAATCCTTGGATTTTCCGGAGAAAAGCTTAAAACCTTACCGCCGTCCACCACCATCTTGCCGAGACCGATGGCAACAGAGGCAATACCGGAATCCCGCTTCAGAGGAGGGAGAGGATAATAATTGCGTGATACCCCCGCCCCCGAGAACAGAGGATAGAACCTATCACCATGAACATCTCCCACCAATTTCTGTATCACAACACCCATCTTTTCCTCTTCCACTTTCTGGGACGTACTCTCAATATATGTTTTGGCGTCGTGGAAATAGGTCGAGGCGTAAACCAGCTTTATTGCAGAACAGAGCAGCTCCATTCTCTCTTCAATATTTTCGCTGTTGTTAGGCAGCAGATATGTCGAATAAATGCCTGCAAAGGGCTGATGAAGGGAGTCCTCAAGAAGGCTTGAGGAGCGCACGGCCAATGGAACTTTAACGTGCTCCAGGTACCTCAATAGAGCTTTCCTCAACTCATCTCTCAATGATCCCGATACGAAGCGGTGGGCCATATCCCGGTCGGAAATATCGAGATGGACTATCTCGTCGAGCCCGTTCTCCCCGACGAAGAGGGTGAACTCTTCGGTGGTAATGACGAGCGTATCGGGGATACGGATGTTGAACTCGGGCAGTATCTTGTTGATCTTGCTCATGCGGAGCATGGCCGAGAGAAAAGCGATCCCCCTTCCCTTTCCACCGAGAGAACCTCTGCCGAACCGTGTGAAAGACCTTTCGAACTCAAAGCTCTGCTGTGAAAAATCAGTTATGATGCCGGTCTGTCTCTTCTTTCTCGTCTTCTCTATCCCGTTTATGAGAAAGTCTCTTACTTCGTCTACCGACTCAAAATCCGAGAACTTCTTTTTGCGGATCTTCGTTGCGAGGTCCAACTCACCCCTGGCGAACAACCAGCGGGAGAATTGGAATCGCTTCTCGTGGAAACGGAGCGATTCTGCTGGTACCTCCCTGATGAGCTTGACCAGCTCCTTCAGATCTGCCGCTCTTCCTATTTCAGTGGCATCGTGCATGCGGAATATGAAATCTCCGAATCCCAGTTCCTTGGTGAGAAAATCCGACAGATCACGGAGGAGAGTACGTGAGTTCTTGTTGAGGAACGGACGCTGCATTACCCTCGCGCGCTCGGAATGTTTTTCATCGGACGATTGGAAGAGAACGGGTATGTTTTTGTCGAGTTTCTCCGCGAACTTAAATCCCGCGTCGATACACCTCTTTCCGTTCCTCTGGAAGGAAATGTCGGTAATGATACCTAGAATGTACTTGTGATATTTTTTGTATTCTCTTAAGGCTTCCTTGAAAGTCTCGGCCAGCAATATTTTCGGTCTCCTTCGTCTCCGAATCCTCTTCTCGTGCTCATTCAGGCCTTCAGAGACCAATGCTTTGGTCTGCCGCATTACCTCTTTATATATTATTGGCAAAAAAGAGGAATAGTATCTTGCCGAATCCTCCACGACGACGATAACCCTGACATTTGCTCCCTTGGTATCCTTGTCGACGTTCCCTATATCCTCGAAATACTTGATGATGGCAAGGAACAGAGCCGAATCGCCCAGCCATTGGAAGACCTTGTCGAAACTGCTGTGATCTCCGGGAACCTGATAGTTTGCAACGGTGATATTATCGGTGGCGAGAAGTACAACGGGAACCCCCGGTCGAAGCTTCTTCGCCCTTCTGCCGAATTCGGCCGGGTTGATGTCGAATATCTGACTCATAGTAATAACTAAATCGTATTTTCTTTTCTTCAATTCCAGTAGAGCCCTCTTTCCCGAAGGGACGCTGTACAGCCTTGGCGCCGAGGAGAGCCCGAGTTCCAGATATTCTTCTATTATCTGCTCGGAAAGTCGGCCGTCCTCATTGAGTATGAAGGCGTCGTATGGGCTGGAAACCAGAAGGATGTTCTGTATCTTGAAACTCATCAGGTTATGATAGCTGTGAAAGAACTTCTCGTAGTCCTCGTACCTGAAGTCCCATGTTAACGAGGAATCGGTTTTGCCGACTTTACTCGCGAGGTTACCATCTGATAAGTTAGACGGGTCTACTGCGTTCCGATGCCCGCGTTGCTCCGGTGAATTGAAATTCACCTGCATCCTCGGGACGTTACCCTCCGGATGCATTGGAAATGCATCTTCTCCCGTAGCCATATTTGGCGAGGGTGTAGCAGAGCCCAAAGGGGTCTGCATAGAAAAGCGGACACCCTCAGGAGCAAGCTCCTTACGGGAGCCAGCAGGTGTGTCTTTATCAACCATCTTATTTACTATCGCTTAATACTTTATGTATGTTTGTATTCGTTTGTTGATAGTGTGTTTTCAATTGAGCGGCATTCCTCTCCTTGCACGTAGTATTCAAATAATTAGGGTCATTGGACTGATGTGGGTCTTTGCGAAGGTGGACAAGGCGGTGAGAAAGGCGGAAGGGATATTGGCGGAGTGAGCAGGATTAACGCGGGTTGTAAATTTTTTAGTTTAGTCTTTTTGGGTGAAAACTTTCTGAAAACATCGCATAACTCCCTTTATCTGCAATTTTTATTCGCGAATAAGGGAGTTATGCGAAATTGTGACAGAGAGTAAATATTGATGGTTAATAATATGGAAAAGACGTAATTACAAATTGATTGGCATATCTTAACTTTTTCCGAATATGGACATTATTTTCGCAAAGAACTATTTTCTAACCAAAAACTATATTATTATATAAAAACATACATATAAAGGAGATAATGGTGTTTGAACCGATAATATATAACGGGAAAGAACTCATCGAAACGGGTCATTTTAAGGAAGAACTCTATTACAAATATCGTAAGAATTTGGACCTTGTTGAAGACATCCTTGAATCAGGAGTACACCAAAAGAAATCGAAAAAGAAAATGATCGTCATTATGCCCACCAAAAATGGAATCTGGGAATTGGTATATGCAGAGACAATCGATGAGTTGGTATTGATCCATATCAAGCTAAGAAGGAGGTAATAAAATGAAAAAGTGTATCGTGTGCGATGGAGATATTTCTGAGTATTCGGAGATAAGTGAAGATGTAGAAATAAATGGATGGAAATGTAATGAATGTGAGGAGACCTTTTTTACTTCGAATGAAATGCTTAGGTGGGAAGTCCTTACGGGTAGAAGACCAAAAAATGTGCGAAAGGTGCGAAAGATGGGAAGTTCTCTGATGGTGACCTTACCGAATGAATTAGTGAAAAATACCGGAATTCATAGTGATGATCTCGCGTTATTTAAAAAAGTAAAGGAAGGTATCCTAATTGAAATTGTCCATCCTGAGGCTGCATGAAGATACTAAAACAACCTGATGTTAAGTTGGATAATAGAATGATCGCCAATCAATTTGTGTAATATTAGGAGAAACTCTCTGCCAACAAAACTGCGCTCGTTGAGGGACTACCGCCCCTCCCCAATGCTCGGACCTAACGGTCTCGCATAACTAACGAGTTCTCGGCTCCCGGCCTTCGGCCTCCGCCCAAATTGCTCCTCCGCCGACAGATAATCCTGAGGGATGTTCCCCACCCACGCAACTTCGGGAATCCGCAAGACGTTATACGAAATTGATGATTAAAAGTCTGGGCGGATTATTATTGTTATCGAATACCTGATTTCCATTATATTTCATTCTGGGATTATTGGACAGAAACCTTCAAATATGTCAAATTCTGTCCCTATGAGACAGAAAGCTCGATGAATATGAAAGCTGAAGGACATTATCAAAAGGCCACTGAACTGAAAGCTAGTCTCGAAAAAATATCCGAGACAAAAGAATACGATAAAGACGTTGCACTAATCGTGGAAATCATTTATGGTTTAATTCAACATTTAATTGCATATAAATTGGAATCGGTCTATGAGATTCATAATGATACACATGCAGGTTTATTTAAACTATTAAGGGAAAAAGGAGAAACGGAAATATCCGTTTTGTTTAATAGGTTAGAGACATTTAGACATGGAAGATGGTATGGTGGAAAAGGAAATGGAGAGGTTGTAGAGGAGTCTCTCAAAATATTAAAATCTATTGGTAACAACTCAAAGTTGTTTTATTTGCTGCCGGATGCGAGCTGTGTTTCACCCTTCCCCGCCACACAACAGGATACGGCTCGGGCCTACCTTCGTGTCAGTTGGTACAGGAGGGTTTTCGAGAGGAACTTGATCTAGTGAAAGGTTTATTACAGTGTTCAATAATAGCCTCAGTAATGGGGCAGGCTGAAGTTCAGAAAATTAGAGACATTAAGCTAACGGCAATTTTCATTTACACTCTGAAGATTATGCTTTCATCTAAGTTATGATTCGTGTTCTTTTACTCCATTTGCTATTTTGGTGCCACCGCTTTCTCCTACAAATTCCAGATTTTTGTTCTTGTGGTTGATGAATGTTTGGACTATTTAGCTTCTATCCGCATTGTGCCCGAAAACAAAATAATAACCTATGTCATTTTAGAGACCAACTACGAGTAGTACGTTGTAAGAGATGATGGAAAAAAGTCCTGATAAAGGTAGTGTTACAAACCATGCAAGTGCCATGTGTTTTACGGTCTTCCAGTTTACTTTTTTTGCGCTTTTTTTCGTTCCAATGCCTATAATAGCAAAGCTTGATACATGCGTTGTTGACATAGGCATTCCCAAGCTTGCTCCAGATGTCACCAAAACCGAGGTTATTAGGTTTGCAATAAATCCATCTCTGTGTCCTATCTTGGTGACGCGATAAGCTAATGTTTTGGTTACTTTCATGCCACGGATATAACCTCCTAAGCCCATAGCTATTGCAACGACTGAAAAAAGGATCGTATTCAATCCAGGAACATTGTTTGTTAATTGATTTGCTACCAAAAACGTCGCCGCCAGTGCCACAAATTTTGGCCCATCATTCATGCCACGTGCAAAGCTGCTTGCTGCACAACTAATCCAATGTGCATTGTCAATATTCAATACTTTGCGCATGTTTTTTGATATTTTGACGTTTAAATTATTAAGGCAGAGCAAGTTCTTGCTATATAGCCAGAATATGCCATATGCCATCACGAATGAGACAATTGGGGATATTATTAATGGAAGCGCTATTTTCAATGCTATTGACTTCCAAAGTATGCCTGCGGTGGTAAAAACAAACAGTCCCAGGAAGATTATTGCTCCTAGAATGGAGTGAGTGGTTGAAACGGGCATGCCTGTTTTGGTGGCTATAACAATCCATGCTGCTGCTCCTAAGATAACAGACGCTGCAAATAATTCTCCTACATTGGTTTCTTTAATTAGTCCTTCTGTGAAGACTTTGAAGATGGTTTGGGCAAAGAACAACGCCAAGAATGTTCCTACTGCGTTGAACGTAGCTCCCAAGATTACTGCTCGTTTGTAGTTGCCTACTCTCCCGCCTACTATGGTTGCTATAGTTTTAGAAACATCATTGGCTCCATTCCAGTATGACAGTCCAATGACTGCTATGAGTCCCAGAATGATCAGGATGATCACTTAACAACACCCGGGTCCACAATCATTTTCTATTTTCGCATTTACATTTTTTGTTGGGGTACTGCAATCCGGTGATTCTTCTTTGTTCCCCGTTACCCCACTAATACTAAAGAATGAATCGTATGGTGCTTTGTTGAGCCTTTTCGCTGTTTCCATGCATATTTCCAGGGGGATGCCTCGTTTGAAGGTGTGATCCTCGTCGTCCTTAAATTCCAGTCCAGGTCCATTGTATGTTGCTGTTTGTCCTTGATAGATACATTCAGGACTTCTCTTTAGTTTGTGTCCTTTGAGGGTTATGGAAATGAAATTTATTCCTTCCATGGCCTGCCAAACATAGCTTTTTAACACTTGTAATCCGTAAAAGCCTGCTTCTGTTGCTGCTTGCAAGTACTTGCTTGTTTCCAAAGCACCGCTAACGCATTCCCCCCAGAGTTTCTTGTCATCTTTGAGGTGTTGCGGCACATCTTTGCTTGCTACAATATCGGAAACGCAGAACAGGCCCTCATCCTTTAATACTCTGTGAATTTCTTCGAAGACTTTGCCTTTATCGACGGCTAAATTAATAACGCAATTTGATATAACCAGGTCAGCGGTCTTATCAGCAACGGGCAGGTTATCTATTTGTCCTTTTCTGAACTCCACATTATCAAAACCCAACCTGGAAGCTACCAATTCCTTGTTCCTACTGGCTTTTTCGAGCATGTTGTCCGTCATATCAATGCCAATGACTTTCCCATACCGGCCTACTTTCTTACTTGCTATGAAACAGTCGATGCCTGCTCCCGATCCGAGATCAACTAAGGTCATTCCCGATTGCATGACCTTGAAGGTTGTTGGGTTTCCACAACCATAAGAAACGTCCAATACTTCTTTAGGAATATGTGAAGTTTCATCCCCCGCGTATCCCGTTGGGCAGCACAGTTTTGGTTTTTGCATGAGTGCTGCTTCTGAGTAGAGTGATTGTACGTTTTCTATTGTTTCGTTTTTTTCTTGATTCTTTTGTTCTGCCATAACTCAATTCACCCTTTATCGATATACCCCGCAGGATACAAATTCACATTTCCTGAGTCGTAATCATAATTTGTTTCTGCAGAATCAGTTGCTTCAAGAGATACATAGACGGTGTACTGACCTTCCTCACTGTTTGATTCTGTTGAAAGATAATAAGTTACAGTAGTATAATACCCTGCGCTTAATTGGAAACTAGTAGAATATTGGTCCACTGTATTATTTGAATCCCAACTTAGTGTAGCCTCAAAATCACACGTGGAAGTATATAACCAATTTGAGTTGGTAATTGTTATCTCTACTTTAACAGTTTCTTTATAGCTATCATCATCAAAGTCAATAGCTGTCAATTCTAATTCAGATGAAAAATATCCGGGGCCTCGGGTTTCTTCAGCGGAAACCTCACCGTAAAAAGAAAGTGACAGTATAAAAACCAAGACCATCGTTAGAGTTATATATGTCCTACTTGAAATACTCATTTAAATTGCCTCCGAAATAGTATAACTTACCGTGTGTAAATGTTGTATAACCTTTTAATCTTTCTATAATTTTCATTCATTTCGCTTAAGGTACATACAATTAGTAGTCGATGGGCGGCCCCATAGCCATTATCGCTTCTATGGGTATGGCTTTGGCACTCAATATTACGGCCGGTAATAATGAAATCCCCGTCGGTATTATTCTGCCGTCTCCATTCTGGTCCTTGGGAATTATATTTCTCCATAGATGGTGTAGAACGAAAAAACTCGTGGAATGAGGAGAGACCGGGTGGTAGGTATTTTGGCCCACCTGATACGTTGGCTTGTGCTTGTACCCATGATTTTTTTTATTGTACTGTAACGGTCAGCGGTTCCATACCGTCGATCCCAGCCGTAATTTTATCCCCCGAACGGACCGCCCCTACTCCTGGCGGAGTTCCCGTACAAAATATATCTCCCGGCTCGATAGTCATTACTTCGGAGACCTCCGAGATGATCCTTTCCACACTGAAAAGCATTTCATCGGTATTTCCCTCCTGCCGCCGCTCTCCATTGACGTCGAGCCATATCCGCTTATCGTGCCAGTCGAACTCTCCGGGGGGATATGCGCGGGGCCCGAAGGGAGCGAATGTATCATATCCCTTTGCCTCTGTCCAGGGCAAACCCGCCTTTTTGGCATTAGACTGCAGATCCCTTGCCGTCATATCGAGCATTATAGTGTAGGCTAGGACGTGATCTTTCACCTCGTCCTCTGGAATAAAACGGCCCCTCTTCCCAATGAGGACCGCCAGCTCCACCTCGTGGTGCAGTGATCCTACGGAATCGGGTATTATTACGGTACCCTCATTCGCTAAGAGCGAAGATGGCGGTTTGAGAAAGAATTTCACCTTTTCCGGGACCGGACTGTTCAGCTCTTTTGCGTGCTCCAGGTAATTGCGAAGTACACATACTATCTTGGTGGGTGCCATCAGTAGATCGCTGTTTAAATATTTCGTGGTAACCAACATGCTCATCCATCCACTTTTTTAAATCAAATTTAATCCTCATCGAAATTTTCCGGTTCGTCGAACTCGGCCAGCTCTTCGGCTTCTTTCTGTTTCTTGGCAGCCAATTTTTCTTCTTCTTGCGCGGTTTTTTCAACCGGTACAGGTGTTTCTGCATCACGTTTCTTTTCGGTTTCTCCACAGAAGAAAGTGAGAGATGTGCAAAAATCTCACGATCTCTTTCTCACAACTTCTTGGTCGCCGTTCTTTATAACAAGGTTGAACGTCTTAAGTATATATATCATTATGTAATATCAATTAAATGGGTAGAAAACGGGAGGCTTTGAGAAATTTCTGTCAAGAGAAATGGCGGCAGAAAAATAGATGAATCATCACAATTATGTTCCCGGATCAGGTGAATACATGCCCGAAAACAAATTTGAAGAGATTGGTCTCGAATACGCCACCCGTATGGTGAACAGCGGTCCGGTGATAATGATATCCGCAGCTTACGGGAACGAACGAGCGGTAATGACCGTTGCGTGGAACATGCCGGTCCAGAAATCGCCACCGCTTATTGCGATCGCCATCGGAACCAAACATCATACCACCGGTATCATCGAACAATCCGGCGAATTCATCATTAATATTCCCGGGCATGAGATTTTGGATGTCGTTAAATATTGCGGCTCCGTTTCCGGCCACCGGGAGAGTAAGTTCGAGAGCGGGAAATTCGATACGACAATGGGAAAGATAGTTTACGCTCCCGTGTTATCGGGCGTAATGGGAATTATCGAATGCAAGGTCGCAAGAACGGTGAACATGGGCGATCATGGGATATATCTCGGCAGGGCAGTTCGCTGCGCCGCGAGAAAAGGTTGTTTCCATGAGGTCTGGAAGGTATCGGAAGGAAAGGCCCAACTTATACACCATCTCGGCGGGTCGTACTTTTATAACCCAAAACCGTAAACTTCACAAAAACCAGAGGATCAAGCCCTGCTTTGGCGGATTGAGGGAGGTGCGAGAGGGCAAAAACGACAAAAGTTTGAATAAACATCGTACTACTACTTCCGATATGGATTTCTTTTCTCACCTGTGTCACCAGAAAGAGGAGCGCTGTCTGCGTTTCCGGGGTCGGCCCATGCCGTTGTGCTCCCGGTGCTTGGGTTTCTACATTTTTCTGCTTTTTGCGATTATTATATCTCTGCTGGCTGAGATTTTATTTGGGGCGATTCATGCTATTCCGCCAATGACCATGTTTATCATATTCTGTCTGACCCAGCTTCCACTGGTAGTCGACGGATCTTTACAGTACAAAACGAGATACGAAAGTACGAACGTTAGGCGATTCATTAGCGGCATGCTCTCGGGAGCCGATGGTGGTACAATACTGATCTGGCTTATATTCGAATTTGTATAGTGACAGAAAAAAAAATTCGTTATTTTTTCCCTTTACTCTTCCGTCGCCCTCTCCCTTCCTCTCTCAATTGCCCCTTTTTGGGTTTTTTATTCCCTCCCGTCTTCAGAAAGAGTAATACCGCTCCAAGTATGATGACCACCACAACAAGGATCTCTATGGTCCATCCGTCTCCGCCCGTCCCATTATCCGCCGGTCCCTTGTAGTACGGAATACTGGCCCTGGAAGCCCTATTATAGGCTCCGCAATAAATTATAAGATTTGAATCATCCTGGTTATCGGTTCTCCATATCCTCACGGTAACAGTGCCGCCGGGAGCCCTTCCTCCCGTTGACCCGGAATCCAGGCCCCGAAAATCCTGGAACGTACCGATGATGTTCTCCGGTTTAAGAGTTACATTTTCAACAGCGAAGGTTTTTGTAGTCACATATTCCGGAAAATCTACCTTCGTATCCTCAATACCATCGTCATCATAATCAAAGATCATCCGGACGCGAACCTTCTTCCCGAACGCATCCATTGAATTCATGCTTAGCAGAATATTTATTTCCGTTGCCTTGTCATACGCTTTCCCGATCATGTTAAGTTTAAAATCCACCGGGTTTTTATTATTCAGTTCCGTGAGATTCGTCTTGTTGCCATCGGGTTTGTAATTCCCCAGCCCGGGTATCTTTTCAGAGCCGCCCCGAAGAGTGAGAAAGTAGATCGGTGATGCTTCGAAATCCCCATCTTGGGCTTCTACCGGCTGAATGGTAACAAGTAATGCGGGAACCAGGAGCATGAATGCCGTTACGAAACAATAGAACGAAATGAGTGATCCGCCCGGGCGTTTTTTCATGTTTAGCTTCCCTGGTTCGTGAAATTTGAAAATTATTTTTTCCATGGAACCGTCTATGACTGAGCCATTATTTAATAATTATGTTCTATGATGGAAATTCAAGCCCGTTTTCCCTGTGCATTCGATTGTTGCATCACGGGTTACTTTCTTTCCTATGTATCCTCAATCTTCTCTCTAAAGAGGGCCTGCTCCCGTTTCATCTCGGTGTACCCGACATCGAATCTGAGATTCGATT
>JASLWR010000099.1 GCA_030740765.1 Thermoplasmatota archaeon | reverse complement strand
CCTACAAATGAAGGTACCCGATGTATTGAGCCAAATTAATAAAATGAAAAAGGTACCCGATGTTGTGAACCTTTCCACTTATTACTATGGTAATAATAGCTGATGTGGGGATTATTTTTTGAATCAAGAGCAATCGACGGATAATAACCAACAGCATCAATCCCTTTTGATGTATTATGCCAGTATTTTAAATTATTATTAACCGATCTGTAACTAATATGGATTTCATCTTCCTCATCGCAAATTATATCTGAATCTAACCCGCCGCTATCATCAAGACTTTGATGATTCCATTGATTATCATAGTATGATGCCACCATTAAGTCATTACTACTATAGTTATGGTAACTGATATACTTTCGACCATTGTTATTCACCGCGATTGAAGGTGAATTTGAATAGGAAGATATTAACTCAGATTCCCATACATTATTTTGTTGATACGCGAAATGAACATTGGCAATACCTTCGACATTATCGCCGTATACTATAAACGGTTCATCATTACTATTCAAGGTCAGAGAACTAATATAGGCAATGTTAGTATTCAAATCAATTTCTTCAATATGCCATTCATAATACCCTGGCGCGACAATATCCGCAGAACCTACATATTGGAAATTGGTTAATGTCAACGACATTAGTATTAATGAGAAGAAGATAATCCCTTTCATTTGATGCCCTCCTCTCGAATAATCCGTAGTATTGATTCCAAATCTTTAGTCTTCGCCCCCCGCAGGCACAATTCTTTTACAAGTCTTTCAAGTTCGAATATTTTTTCCCGTAGCTTGGCCAACCTCTCTCGATCCCCTTGAAATCGGTTTTTAATGTCTATTGTCATTTTCTTAAGGTCGACGAGTTTCTCCTTTTTTATCAATTCATCGATGCTATCAAGCTCCGGATATATCCCTGAAATTAACCGGGTAGGGAGGCATGAAATTTCTGTTTTCAGTGCCCCGAGATTGTCTCTCACCGCTTTTTTTCTATTTCCATGCCTGCTCCAGAAGGCTCCTGCGATCCCAATAGACAGAATGAACCCGATGATTATTGTGAAAACTCCTGATGTCGTTATCGTCATAAACATTCTCCAGAACCACTCAATCCGCAGTCTATCGATATTGATCCGGTTTTTCGAAAATTTTTCCCTGGGACTTCTCCTTTTCCAGCAACTTGAAGTAGAGCGATGATACCAGTATAAGAATAATTCCAGTAACCAGAAATACCGCTACCCTGTATTTAAGGTCCAGATTGCTCGAATCGTACAATGCGATCTTGCCTAATACTATCACGATGGTGCCCAAAGACATCCATCTGAGATAGGGTTTCTTCAGATAGAAACCCGAAAATGCCAGACAAAGTCCCAAGGATCCCCAGACGACCGAGATGATCCACTGGCCGTTTTCTCTCGATGCGAAAGCAATAAGTGCAAATATGAATATACCCAAAGAAAGGCCGATACCGGTCTCACCTGTTATCGGCTCGCGTCCCCACAGTTTGTGAGTGAATAGTACGGATATTAAGATTATTCCCATCACGATTAGAAGGAGGATTCTCCTGCTAAAATTGCTAAGGTCAAGGATTGTCGTTCCGGCTGTGGAAGGATTCCCGGTAAAGATATAGAAGGTTACTAGAAAGATGGCCAATGCAAAAGGGTAAGACACTGAATCCTTGCATTTGAAAGCTGTTATCAAAAGGGACAAGGGAACCAAATATCTTCCCAGAGTGGCTTCGGGGGTTACGAAAAAGACTAAACTCAGACTGCAAAATAGTATAGGGGAAAATCTATTAAGTTCGGAATAAACTTTGATCGTATCCCTGGTCCAGATAAGATAAACGATGCAGAGGCAAATAACCGATAGTACAAGGTCGCTAAGCACCCCGGAAAGCTTAGTTACCTTAAAGATAGAAATAGTGGTCTCCATGGGGTCCGCAACAGTGAGCAGTCTTATCATCACGGCTGCGCAGATCCCCCACAACAGGAAGTCTCGGAATCTAGGTCGATCCTTGTAAAAAAGGAAGATGAAAGATAAGGAAACAAGTACCATTAAGGAAGCTGCCATTGAATTGTATCTCACATTTATCGACACTAATGATAGACTCAGTATAAAAAACAGGATCAGAAAGATCGAGGCAATGAATCCGTTATAGACCTTTTTTGGTTCTATGAAGATGAAATTATTTTCATCCTCCTTTCCATAGTTCCACAATCCTTCCCTTTTTGCCCTGTTTATCGCAAAAGTAATGAATATAAGTGTAATGAGTAAGAATGCAGAGCCAATACCTAGGAGAATACCAAAACCTTCAGTTGGATCGAAGCTTCCGGTTGAATCAAATAATGCTGTCAGAATACCGAAGGATACCGCAGCCAAGGAAACGATGGATACGTACATGGTTCCCATCAATGAATGTGATATTACTCCGATCCAATCTGTCAAAGTTTTTCTTTTCAGCGCGGTTCTCTCGTTCGGACCCAAGTCATGGGTTCGTTTCCGGAAAAAAATATGGGCTGCGAGCAAGAAGAAAAATGAAATGATAAGATATATCGCTAAAGTATCTCTCCCTTTTATTCCCAATCCCAGAGGCCACAAAGCAAAAATGGGGAGAATTATATGCCAATTAAGAGCTCTTTTTCTGTATTGAGAAAACAATATCAGTAACCAATTAACCGAGAAGAAGATAAATATCCAATAAAAAGGCTCTATGGATAAGATCGTGAGAAGTTTGAAATTCCCGATGGAAGAGCAAGATAAACAAGCCACCAATAAGGCGAAAAAAAGCCATAGAACTGTTGAACTGTCCTCAAGTTCATCTCCAGCGTCATCCCTTTCGATGGAAGTGAGATTCCGTCTTTTTGTATTTAAACGGTCAAGTAATCCTAAAATATTATTGCGGCCTACATATGTTATGGAGATAAGAGTAGTAACCGCTGGCAGGAAAAGGGTTCTGATTTCAATATCTCGAATCATTTCCCCGTTTTTAAATGAACTGAAATAGCCTGCTACCAGTAATAGGGTTCCAATAAGAATCAGACCCCCTGCTCGAGATATAGCTCGATGTTTTATAAGGACCGAGGAAAGACCAGTCATGAGTACAAGGCCCCAATAAAGATAGGGATCGATATGATCAAAGGAATCGATAAATAATATTACAATTAAAAATACGGGTAAGGCAAGCCAGGAAAATGTGAACTCCCCCTTGGAGGCACTTTTAAGAGAGGAAGTGGACCTATGGACAGATCTATTTATCAGCACGTAAATCCAGTTAAAAGTACACAATAAGGTCAAGAAGAGAATTCCATTATCATATTCAATGTCGAGATAATAAACGTAAAGGCCGATAAGAACCGCTGTGGCCGGTAGCACCACTGAAAATGCGGGATGTCTTCGGTTGTTTTGGAATATGATGAGAATTGTGAATATAAATGAGAAATCAATGATGGGAAGATAAATTGGATCCCTCAGATAATCCATAAAAGCATATGAAACAATAAATACACCCGGTACGGATGTGCTAATGAAAAATAGTATGTTGAGCCATTTTCTTTTTCTCGATTCCTTAACGGGTTGTTCAAACCTCCACTGGAAGAGAAATTCCATAATCTGAGGTAATTTAACGTTGAACCACAGAATGCAGAGGAGTAGACTGAATAATGAGACCTGAGTTGAAAAATCAGAAATCCATGGTGTGATTATTGCAAGAATAATTGTTCCAATTGTCATAGTGGCGGTGAATCCAATCAATTCTTTCCGGCCGTTTCGACCCTTTCGGGTTCCGGTCCATAAATATAGGAGAACGGAAAGGTACAACAGCACCCAGCCAATAAGCCCTTTGAGGAGAACCGCATCATTATCAGAGGAATATGAGAACAATATCAATAGGACGATCCCAGTATAACCGATATATGAGTAACGGGAATGCCTCCATTTCTGTACAAGGACTTGGGCCAAGAAATATGAAATTGCCATTGGCCAAAGAGTGCCCATTACAAGGCCGCCAGCAAGACCGCCGACAAAGGTTATTATTCCGAATATTCGAGGATGGGTGATTTCATCTTTCAAATAAATTGCAGAACATGCATAGGTCAGAATCGTTGCCCCGAAAAGGACACTTCCCCAGGGAAGCTCATAGGAGCTGCCGATCATCAGTGTCATTCTATTCGAAACAATGATGCTAACAATTATGGAAAAACAGAGGCTGGCATACCAGAGGAGCTGAAAATATATTCCTTTGTTTTTTTCTTTCTCCTGTGTATTTTTCTTCTCCGAAAATATATTTTTGTTCTTACCCTCAATTCCTGTTTTCATAGTAAGTGACATAGCCAATCGGCGAAAAGCTATATTTGAGGTCCCTGTAGCGAGGAATGCAGTGAAAAGCATAACAAGTGAACCTGCAGCTAGCACTTCCGTTGTCATCTGCTTATTGAATACAATTAACCAGATATTTGTTACAATTACCGTTATATAGGCCATCTTTGAGGAACGTGTTCTGCCGAATACCATGAAAGAGGCAACGCTGAAAATGAGAGCGATTATCACCAGAAGCACAGCGTATTGAGGAGCGGATATGAAAGGTTTATCGAGGATTTTAATTCTCATTATGGTAATAAGAAGGTAAGATGCGACGACGGACATACCAATGAGGAGGTACATCCGATAGCGATATGAGGACGCAATATTCAGAAAAATGATGATACTTGATACAATGATTATAGTTGGGAATGAATACAATTGTAATTTCCAAAGATAATAGACCATTACTCCGCAGCCCGTATAGGAACCCAGAAATGCTAGAACGGAAATTCCCTTTGCGAAGGTCCGGAGTTTATTTTTACGGAAGAGAACTTCTCCAACAACACCCACGCAGATACTAAATATAAATATTCCAATAATCCTTCCGTCTGGGCCTATTGCATCCCAGGCCAATACCCCGGCAAATATCAATCCGATGGTTACGATGATAATACCCATTATTAACATCCAATAAGTACCGATTTTCGTTTCGATCATCTTTATACTATCTTTCTTGGCCCTTCCACTTCCCCATGGTTCGAAATTTACGGGTGTGTAGGTTCCAATTTCTCCTCCGCTATAGGATAATCTTCCTCTTGACTCACCCCGCCTTTCAAGTAATGGATCCGATTCTCCTGAATCGACTACGCGCTTTGAATCGCCAGAGCCGGGATATGCTCCGGTTGATTTTTTCCTGATCAGATGCACTTTAATTTTGCGCGACATCTTTTTTTCTTTTTTCATCTCCCGAGCATCTGCGGGTGTTTCGTCATCAATGTCTTCATCATATCTCTCAGGCCTCAATTCCACACCGCAGGAAGAGCAGGAAGTATCCCAAGCTCCAACATCTTCACCACATTCAGGACATTCAGGACATTCAGGACATTCAGGACATTCAGTGTAGAAATCGTCATCTATGTCCTCATCAGCTTCCATTAATCCCCCCGACTCGCTATAAATCACATCATCATCTTTATCCTCTGCTAATCTATCTAATATTGTTAGGAATTCCTTCTCTTCCTCCTCCTCCTCGCCTTCATCAGCTAGGGGTTCAACCTCCATAAACTCGGATCGTTTCTTAGATTTCCAGGTAATCGGAAGAATATCTCCATCAAGATCAGGTAGTTCTCCCTTTTCCTGTATATCCGATCTCTCTTCTTCAGATAGCATAAAAGAGGTTGTTTCTTCAGTAGTGGATTCTCCCAGTTCCTGATCATTGGAAACAAGTTCTTGGCTGTAAGCAAGGAGCCTCAGGGCATCTTCGAAACGGGATAAAGTGGGTTCTTGGGGACCTTTTCGATCTTTTGTTCGATAATAAAATTCATGAGTACAAGATAAACACTTGGCCTTGCCCGATGGATGGAAGGAAATCGTCCTTTTTCGACACTGGGGACAATATGGCCTTAAAGAACGTTTCCATGGAGCACTAATACCGCAATTTGGACACCAAATTTTCCGACCGGAGGTGAAAACCAGATAATCTTCATGACAGTTTGGACAGTTCGAGAATCCTTCCATTATCGTCTCAGGAGTTTCATCTTTCTCGATTATATCTCGGACACTGTGTATTAGTTCCGCCTGACTTTTTATTATCAGTTGTTGTGCTTTTCGAATACGGTCCAATTCGCTCTCTATTATGTCAACCCCTCAATCATCTTTGGAGAATATCTGTTTCAGCTAAGGATAGTCGATCAAGTTTATTTGGCTTCAATATATATGTAAATTATTATTTAATTAGGTGTAAAGGGAAATTCTACTATAAATAGATTCCTAACAGTATAAAGATAATCACCGTATCCGGCCGATAGCTAATGAATCTCTGATAAAAACTTTTCAAAATTGGTCGAGATAACCAAGTTCAGTACCATCTAGCAAATACGCTCGGGAGCTCCCTTCGCACAAAAGCCCGTTTGCGAGTACGGGTCCCAGAAAAATCCGCTCATTGTTGACCACCACCCCTTTTCCGGTCTTTGTAAAGGATGGCATCACGATAAAACTTGCGTTCTCTATTCTTTCACGACCACCTTCAGGGTAGTGCTCGAGAGCTTTTAGCCCGTCAAGTTTCCCACGAATCCAGCAAGGATGATAGAAATATCTCTCGCCTGCAAGGATGGAAGCAAATGTCGGATGATTGTGAGCGGTCACAACTAGGTGGCATTCAAGTATGTCCGCCGACGGCCAGGAATGGCCGTGGAAGAACCCGATCCCTTCGACTATGCCTCCTTTTGGACCCACCATCCGAATGGTATCAGGAAGCAGATCCTCAATACGGCCGTCATGATTACCCTTTACAACAGTAATATCCTCCACCGATTCTCTGAGTTTAGAGAAAAATAGTTTCAATTCCCGTGCGGTACCGGGACTCGCACCGAAAAGTTCGTCCTTGATATCCCCCACCATCACAAGGCGATCCGGTTTTTCCCGCACCAGTATTTTCAAGATCACATTAAGAATTTCCCCGGTCTTGCTCTTTACGATGATTCCTTTTTTACCTAGGCTGTGCTCATACCCAATGTGAAGATCGGCGATGGCGATTATTATATTTCGCTCGGTTTTAATTTTCAGAGCAGGAACGTTGAACAGTGGCTCTACAATCAGGTTTGAAATGTTCTCTCGCTTCATGTGTCATCACAGAAACGGTTGCGCTCCTTGTGGGAGCTGCGACTAAAAAAAAATTAATCGATAAGCGTCTGAGATACGACCGAAACCGATCCGACACCTTCAAGCTCCTCAAGGAAGTTATCCAGTTGGTCGAGTCCACCACTCTTGTCATCCATTATCACCTGGAGTTCCAGAGAGTATAGGCCGAAGGCCACAGGTTTCTTTTCCGTCTTGTTGACAGTGACATGATCGGGAATTTCCGAGCGTATCCTCGCATCGATGGCATCAAGGTCGGTCTCGACATCTTCCGGCATTAGTTTGTATATAATTCCTACGTTTCCCATAATATCCCTCGGATAACGTAATATTTGGCGAGGTGAACGATCCCACTCACGGTCCCAGAAATCCACATTCTGGACACTCATACCCAATAGACTGGTTCTTACAGTTCCAACATCTTGCGAGAGCCGTTTCTCCGCAATTCGGACACTGGAATGCTGCAAATACAATACCTTTCAATCTCTTCCCGCAAGATGAACAGTTCTCCGCCCTTTCAGTTAGTTCCGACATCGGACGGGGAAAAGATGAATCCTTAAATAAACATTTTGGTTGAATTGGTGTCCTAGGCAATCCAGGAATAATGAGGAAGGGGATGTTATCCACAGTTAAAAATCAGGCAATCGGGCTTGTCTTGATACATAAAATAAGCCGGAAGAGTCGTCTTTATGGGCGTACATTAATATAGTAAAAGTGGTCTTTGACACTTCATGGACTACATTTCCTGGGAACCGTATTACATTGAGATCATCAATGATATGGGATACAGCCAGGCTGAAGACGAAGAGGCATCCTTGTTACTGAATAACTTATTTTCCCAGGCCAGAAAGGAGGGAAGGATCGAGAATGTGGAGGACTCTCTTATCCATCTTCACGATGTGATGGAGGGAAAGAACGGGTATGTCTTCGGTGGAGGACCAAAACTGGGCGATGAGCTGAAACGGGTTGTCGACATGGAGCTTTTCAAGGTGGAGCCCTGGAAAGAATACGTTCCGGCGGCGGATTTCACCCTTACCCTGGAGGCTCCGGAATGGAAGAGGAAAATGGTGGCGGTTTCAGCGGACAGCGCCACACGTTCCTTGATGGAATCGGGAATAGTGCCCGGCGTTGTTGTAACGGATCTGGACGGTGATGTGGAGTTCCAGATGGAGGCGGCGCGGAAGGGGGCTGTGATCCTGGTTCACGCTCATGGTGATAATAAAATTGCTCTTAAAGAATGGTTACCAAAGATGTCGGGTAAAATTATACCAACCGCTCAATGCAAGCCCAGGGGCCATGTTCATAATTTCGGAGGGTTCACTGATGGGGATCGTGCAATATACATGGCAGAAACATTCGGGGCGAAAAAGGTCACGCTGGTAGGATTCGACTATACTAAAGTAGGGGAGAAACCCGGTCAAACGGAAAAAGATCGAAGTGTAAAATC
>JASLWR010000098.1 GCA_030740765.1 Thermoplasmatota archaeon | reverse complement strand
GAAGTTGAAGAACAAGTATCTGGAAGCGATCCAACCGCCAAGAATGTTGAAAGAGGGATGTTCGATCGATGCCAACAATCTGCCCTTGGTCACGGGGCGGGTTCACTTCATCAGGATCGTTAACTCCCGGGGGGAGATAAACCTATTGAATGAAGATTTCCCCGTGGGAAAAGAATACATTGGCGAGTATATTTGGGCGACGATAGAGACCCGAAAACAAACCCTATCAGTTTATTATAAGGACGAGGATTTGATAGTGCGATTGATAAATGTATTTGGTTATGATATATCCGATAGAATTTGTTATCGAAATAATAAGATTTTTATAAATTTATGACGTGAAAAGTTCCCGATGTACTGAACCTAAAAAGAAAATAAGTGGGCTCTGATTTTAATAACTTTAAAGAGTACCCGATGTACTGAGCTCTTCCAGTTAAGAATATAAAAAGATTGTCATCAAATTGAAATTTCACACAATATTCATACAAATAATTAATTACAACTTCATCGTTTATAGACCGATGGAAATCGGCATATCTTCCCCGTATTTTTGTACGACTCCTTTCGAGGTGATGCTTAAAAAAATTGCACCTCATTTTGAAGTATGGGAACTGATCGGCGAGTACGAGCATTATTTGCCGAAGATAGCGGATCGAATATCCGATCTGAAAGATTCCTACAATGTGGAATTACAGCTTCATCTCCCATTCTCCGACATCAATCCAGCCTCAGTGATCCCGGAGGCGAGGCAATTGGCGTTGGATCGCCTGCTCGCGTCTATAGATTCGGCTGCAGATGTGGGTATAAGCTCAGTTACCCTTCATTCCGGATCTCTCTCCTCAATTACCTGGAGGGATCGAAAATGGGCACTGAAAGTGGCACGCTCCTCCATGGAAGAGATATATGAACGTCTGGTGGACTGCGACATGCACATGAACCTGGAGAACCTTCCCTATGGAAAGTGGATGCTGGGGAATACCCTAGAGGAACTGGAATTTCTTTCTGAGGGATTTGACGAGAAAGTGTGGGGTATCTGCTATGATATCGGCCATGGCTTTATATCGGGTCAACAGGAGAATTTCCTTGCCAATCCCTCGTTGATAAGCAACATTCACGCTCATGACAATCACGGAACAGAGGATTCACACCTTATCCCGGGAAACGGGAATATCGATTTCCCTAAAGTAGCAGAGGCAATGAGGAGATCCAAGAGTAAGGTGGTCATATTCGAGGCAAATAGTCTTGAAGAAGGTATTAAGGGCAAGAGGATTGTCGAGGATTATTTTGGATAACAAATTAGTAAAAAAGATTAATATGTTAACAGTCGGCTATGGAATCTCCTTAAAATCTGTGTTGAAGGGACATTATTATGTCGGATTACAGTCGGGTAATTACTTCCATCGTGGAAATCGAACCGCTTTTCGCAGTCATTGAAAAATTTTTCGCAAACAGCAGGTATGCGGTGGTAAGAAATGAGTTTCCGGACAAAATAGAATTCAGAAAGAAGGGAAGTTTTTTTGCAGTACACGACATCAATACCACCTATATCCTGATCGTCAATTTTTTTTACTTGAACAATAAATCGGTTATAAAGTTGAATTACTCATTTCCCCAGTGTGCGGGTAGCTTATCATCTAAGAGCGTTTTACAGCTGAACGAAGAAGTGGATCGTCTGACCGCTAAGGTTGATCGTGCATGTCAGAAATTCCACACCTATCGCGTTGAGCAGGAAAAAACCCCAAAACCGTTCTCCTACTGTCCCTATTGCGGTACGGAGCTTAATCTGCCCAAAACTCCCGCGTCCTGTCCGCATTGTACGGAACCGTTCCCAGTGTGAAATAAATTCTATTGATCGAATCCGACAGGGGCGATTATGGATATATCGTTACCGCTGTCCCGGTACGGCACCGTCACTTCCATCAAGTCTTCTGCAATGGTTGCTTTTTCGAAAATCTCTCGTGCTTCCTGGATCAATTGCTCAGGATCGTCATATCGGGGTGAGATATGGGTCAGGATCAGATGTCTCACACCGGCGTCTCTCGCAGCTTCGGCAGCCAGTCGTGCAGTGGAATGTTTGTACTCATCAGCCTTGTCCCGCATATCCTCGCCGTAAGTGGCTTCATGTACAAGTACGTCAGCCCCCACGGCCTGTTTAACAAGTTCCCCACAAAGGTGCGTGTCGCCGGAAAAGACCAGCTTTCTCCCTGATCTTGGAGAACCCATTACCATTTCCGGTAGAATAACCGTTTCATCCACGGTAATATCCTCGCCTTGTTGGAGTTTACCAAACAACGGACCTTCCGGTATACCCAGCTCCATTGCCTTCTCACGATTGAATTTCCCCTTCCGTTGGTTCTCCTTTATCACATAACCAAGACTTCTGACACCGTGACTATTAACAAAGGCTGAGACCGAAGCACCTTCTATATCGAGAATTCCCCCGTCATTCACTTCTGTGACCTTCAATGGGAAGGTTTTCTTTATCATACCCAATTCACAAAGACTATCTGTAAGCCAGGATAGACCCGGTGGCCCGATTATCTCAAGGGGTCTTTTGCGTTCGTTAAGGTACATGCTCTCCATGAGCCCGAATAGACCCAGAAAATGGTCCGTATGAAAATGAGTTATGAGAACATGGCTTATCTTCATGAATGAGAAGTTGGACCAGTGAATCTGGCGCTGTGTTCCTTCTCCACAGTCCACCAAAATGACCTTGTCGCGGAAGATCACGGCAGTGGAGGACACATTCCGCTTTTTTGTGGGCCACGCGCCTCCCGTACCCAAGAATACCAGTCTCATACCGAAGGAGAAGAATGGCAGTAGATATAAAAATGTCGTTGAAAATAACCGGTAGACTTGGTCTGACCTATTGGGTCGGACCTTTGGAGCTAGCTTGCCTGGAGATTATTCTAATTGATTAAACGGAAAGGTTTTTATGATTCTCCATTTTTTTTAAAAATACGATAAAGCTTTATATATCTCTGGGAATTTACGTGTCCGGATTGTATATCTGTTTTCGCACTCGTGAGATGGGATAGACATAATTCAACGATATGGGAGATTGACAGAAATGGCACCACCTAAAAAGGGAAAAAAAGGCGAAGGTTTCCATTCCGCTGCAGGTCTTATAAGGTATTTTGATGCGGAGGAAGAAACTGCCGTAAAGATTGATCCCCGGTACATGCTGGTAGTCGTTGCTGTGATCGTAATAGTACTAGAGGTCCTGAATGCAGTGAACCCAATGTAATTTTTTTTATTAAAGTCCTTCCAGCAGTTCACCCAGCATATCATCCAAGTTGTTTCCTTTTGTCTTGTCAGTTGTTACGGGTTTTTGTTCCGTAACGGTTTTTTCAGGTTCTACAGGGGCATTTGCCTCCGTTTTTGCCGGAACTTGCTCAGTGGGAGCAGACTGGGTTACAGGTGTGGATTGTTCCACTGGTATTTCGGGTTGTGCCTGAGCTGCCGGGGTTGGTTGGACCGGAGCTGCGGTCTGGGCAGCGGGGGTTTGGGATTGAGCTTGAGCAGAGGGGGCTGCGGTCACCGGTGCTTGGGTTTGAACTTGAGCAGGTTGTGGAATTGAGGTCACCGGTGCTTGGGGTTGCACCTGAGCTGGAGGTGAAGTGGTGGCTACTTGTGTTTGCGGTTGTGCTTGAGCTGGAGGAATTGCAGTCTGTCCCAGAGGAACTTGTGTTGCCACTGGTTGTGGGTTTGTCGGTTCCTGAACCGGGGGGGGCGCCTGGGTTTGTACCGGAGCTGCCTGTGGTGCGCTTACCGCTGCCGGGGGCGCTGGAAGTGCGGGGTCGACAGGAGCAGGTGCAGCGGGAAAAGGTTGATTTTGATAGGGCATTGGGGCTGCAGGTGCCGGAGATGGTTCCGGTACGCTCATGGGAGGTAGGTCGGCCGGTGGTGGTAATCCAGCCGCCTGGGTTGGTGGTGGGATAGCTGCTGCGGAGCTTTTCTTCCTTTGAATATTGGCAGCGTATTTTTTCATGTAGACTTTCAGTCCTTTATTCAACTTTACCACCTTGGCCAGACATTTCTTTGCCTTGCCCGGCTGTCCAATTAAATTGTAGACGACGCTCTTTTGATACCATGCATTATGGCTTTTTGGATCCATCTTTGATGCCTTACCTAAAGCCTTGAGAGCCTTTTTGTAGTCTTTCTTTCTAATATATTTCATACCAGTGAGGAGCCAATGGTGGTGATCCTTTGCGGGTGCGCCCTTTGCGGCAGGTGCCGCAACTTGTTGTTGCATGGGTGCCTGTTGCTGTTGTTGAGAAACGGGAACTTGTTGCTGCTGGGCCATTGGTGCGGGTTGCTGGACCGCAGGTTGTACTTGCTGCTGGATTTGGGCTTGTGGCGCCGCTGCTGCTGGTCCCTGTTGTCCCTTTGGTTCGATCATTGCCTGACATCCGGGGCATATGAACCAACCGGGCTTGATTTCATGACCGCAATTCGGACAATTGTTCTGGTCGCTTACTGGTGCGGTGGTAGCCTGTGTTTGAGCCACCGGGGCGGTAGCCTGAGCTTGAGCTGCCGGCGCGGGAGCCTGCTGTTGATGCACCTTCATAGCTTCTTCGATCTGGGACTGGTATGCGTTACAAGTAAAACAGTACCATTGGCCATATTGCTCGTAAAAGGTAGTTTCGTTCTGGCATATCGGACACGGAACCATAATTTTCACCCGGGACTTTTTTTTATTTGTCAATGAAGTTATCTCGATTGAATAGTTTCATGAATTAAAAGTGTTTTTACACACCGATGAATATCGTTCGGTCCATTACCAATAAACACTTTTAATGGTATCGGTCTTTTTGTTGTTAATATACATAATAATCGTTAGGACGCCTGCCATTGATCATAGCCCAACCAACAAATCATCCAGCATGGAATCGAGTTCTTCCTGTTCGCCCTTTTCACCATTTTTGCTGTCGGAACCATCGACTGTGGGCGTATCCGAGGCGGGTACTTCCTTATCCGTTTTTTCTTCAACTTTATTGGACGTTTCTTCTTGTGATATATCGGAATCAGGGATTTGTGAATCTTTTCCTTCATCAACGGACACATCCTTATGCGCGGGTTCGTTCTCCTGGCTTCCCCCATCGCCTATATCGGACCCCGAAGTGACTTTTTCGGTCCCTTGGGTTCCGCCATTTGTAGGTTGACCTGATTTATCTAGCGCTGCTGAGGATTGCTCGGCCCCTATATTCTTTTCCGTTTCTTCGTTCCCACTTTTTTCAACAGGATCCTGAACGTTTTCTGTATTGCCGGTCCCTTCCAATTCTTCTTGCGTATCCGAGACTTCCTCTGCCTTTTCGGATTTCGCCCTTTCGTCCAGGTCAAGTTCATTTACTTTATCCAACTGGGCTTCCGGAAGTGCTTTGGCAGGTTCTTTTTCACCATCCATTGAGCTAACTGGGAGTTCTTCCGGAGCCTCCGTTGGTGCAATCTGCAATTGATCATCGAGTGGGCTTTCTTCCGCCTCGGTCCCAGATGATTCCTCGGTGTACACGTATGCCTGGCAACCCAGACACCAGTGACAATTATACTCAGCATAGTACTGGGATGGCTGACCACAACTGGTACAGATGGGACCTTCCGCAGTTACCGGAGATGACTCATCGGTCAACGGTAGCGAAGAAACGGCAGGTGCTTCTGTTACAGGTTCGGGGGCGGAAACCGTCTCCGTCCCATCAGGAATATCGATCTGTCCCTCATCGGACAGCGGCTTCTCTATGTCATCATCATCCGGCCTCTTCCTTTTCTTTATGATCAGCAATACGATTATAAAGACAACGACCAACAGCACGATTATACCGGCGATGATCAAGATCCAATTGAAGTCGATCCCTTGCGTATCCTCATTAGTTTGGGTCGGATCCGTATCATCATCCGGACCTTCTGTATCGTCTCCGTCGGCCCCTTTCTCCACAGTAAGCTTCATAGTGTCGGATTTGCTGTTTCCACTGCCATCTTCGACCGTAAGTTTGATGCTATAAGTGTCTGGAATGTCGAAGCGGAATTCAGGGGAGACGCCATACAATTCCCTTTTCGTACCGTTGTAACTAAAGCTCCAAGTGTAATTGGTGATCCCCGTATTATCGGTAGATCCGGTTCCGTTAAATCGAACCGTGGTCCCCTTTGCCACAATCTGGTCGGGACCTGCATCTGCTCCGGGCGGTGTTTCGTCGATTATCGCCACGATTACCGTATCGGTACCCCAGTTACCCCTGGCATCCTTGACCACAAGGAGGATCTCGTAGGTGCCGGGGATGAGAAAGGTAAAATTCAAGATCTTGGTCGTATAATTTAACTGGCTGTTGTTATATATTAAGCCCCAGTCATATTCGACTATTCCCACATTATCCGTACTTGCACTGGCATCGAATTTGACGAGCTTCCCGATGATTCCTGAATGGTCGTCCCCGGCCCTTGCCGTGGGATCGGTTGTGTCATTAACAGTGACGATCATAGTATCGTTTTGCCAGTTTCCGGATGTATCTGTAATGTTCAATGTGACCTCGTAGGTCCCTGCTGTAATAAAGGTGAACTTTGCGTCATCCCCATAGAGATATGTTTTCTGACCGTCGTATTCGAATGACCATTCGTATTCATCCAACCCTATATTATCTTGACATTGCGTGCCGTTGAAGGTAACTTTAGTATGCTGGTCGATCCATATGTCCTCACCGGCATCTGCAGTAGGTGGATCGTTATCGGAAACGAACAGTACTATCGTTTCAGTAAAGTTACTATTTCCACTATCATCCATCATGAAGAAATGGTAATCAACGAGTATTGCTTCCGGATCCACCGTGACCGTCTTTGAGAACATATCGGGGCTCCCCCTTCCTTCGTTGGACATACTTTCGTTCATAATTCCGCTTACACCGTAGGTATAGATGACTTTGACAATTGATATCCCGATATTGTCTGTGACGAAGGTCTGGAATTGCAGTTCGTCCCCCGTGGCGGGTTGATCGGAAGTACCGTCCGTCATGAAGACAGGATTGTCGTTATCTACGATCGCCAGAGAGGTTTCAGACGTGGTCACTGGATTTCCATCGTTATCGCTGAAATGAAAATAATAGCTTAGATTGGTTCCGTTTGAAGGTATTATCATTGTGATGCTCCATCTCTGGTCTTCTTCATTTACAAGGGATCGGGGTAAGAATTCCACGCCATTGATCGAATAATTGACATATACCTCCAATATTTCGATATTGTCCGAAAAGTTACCAACGAATGTAAAAGCATCACCGGTTGTCGGAAAGGACCCAGTGTTGTCATTTTCAAGGAACGGGAGGTCATTATCACGAACTATGACTGTCTCAAACTCTGAATTATTGGTATTGTTGGAGATGTCTCCGTAAAAGAAATAATAATCCAGGTTCTCTACTCCTTCTTCCACGGTTATCGTTCTACTCCAGGTATTTTCCACCGACCAGGTCATGGATATGTTGTATTCTATTCTATCGTCGTACGTATAGGTAACATTGACAAAATCCACACCCATGTTGTCCGTGATGTTTGCACTGAACGTGAAACTGTCGCCGGTTGTGGCAACATTGTGAGTGATATCGTTTCTAAGCTCGGGAGGATCGTTGTCAATTATCATAACATCTTTTTTCCCAATGGTTATATTATTTCCCAGATAATCCTCTATTTCAAAATAATAGCTGAAACCTGTTGCATCCTCCCGCATCAGGACATTTCGATACCAGTTATCCTCCCCGAAATATTTCATGGGAGCCAGGTTTAACTTTTCATTATCGCTGTAAGTGTAAAAACCCTTAACCTTTTTAAAACCAATATCATCTGAAAGATTTATACTGAAATTGAACATATCACCGGTTGTGGCCTTAAGGGTTGTATTGTCATCCATAAAGATAGGTTTTTCCGTATCGAGAGAAGGATCCGGAAGTGCAGCCAGAGAGAACCGATCCTTTCCAACACCTTTTCCACCCATCTCGTATGACATATTCCATACATTCCCGTCTTGGCTGGCATTGTATCTTTGATTGAGATAATCGGACCAAAAGTTACCCCTGCCGTTTCCGTCGTCCCAAACATTATTCTGACCCCAATCATGTCCCTGTATCCCACCGGTCCCATTGTTTTTTATCAAGGTGTTATGGTAGAGCAAATTGTTCTGACAGGCTGCCGCCAGTATCATGATTCCGCTGATAGTGTTGTTTATCATAAGATTCTCTGTAATTATGTTGTTGTCCGAATCATCCCACAATTGGATCCCCACTCCATTGGAAAGACAGGTGTTATTCCAAACTTGGTTACTGGAAGCATCGAAAATTAGAAGGCCTCCACTGGGATGCATACTCAGATTATTTTGCTTAACCAAATTCTGGGTTGCATCGATATACAATATCAGACCGAAATTCACCGATGTGTACATGGAATTGTTCTCAATTACATTCCTGATTCCTCCCCATACATATATCCCCTGAAAATTCTTCATACCAGTATTATTGTCAAAAATATTATCCTTACACCCGGGCATCAAAAGCAGTGCCACTCCCTGTGTGTTGGAGGTGGCCAGGTTATAACTGACCCGGTTTCTCAGACTTCCTCTGTCGAGATTCAATCCGAATCTCAAATTGGCGGATATATTGTTATTTTTTATTATATTGTCATTAGATTCGGAACCA
>JASLWR010000097.1 GCA_030740765.1 Thermoplasmatota archaeon | reverse complement strand
AGCGCACCCTGCGACCATCCGGGGCATCCCCACCCCGGGTTGCCGGATCAATTGTGCACCGCAGCTCCACAACCTCGCCATTCTCATCTGTTATATAGTCATTGCACGTCATGAAATATGCATAGCGCAGACGTACTTCCCTACCCGGTCCCAACCTGTAGAAACGTCTTGGCGGGTTAACCATGAAATCGTCCCGTTCAATATAAAGCACCCTGGAGAATGGCACTTTACGCGTTCCCGCCCCCGGGTTCTCGGGATTGTTCACCGCCGTCATTTCCTCCGTCTCCCCTTCCGGATAATTGTCGATGACCACCCTTAAAGGATTCAGAACACCCATGAATCTGAGTGCCGTTTTATTGAGATCGTCTCGGACGCAATGTTCCAGCAACTCTATTGCAATGGTGCTGTTCACCTTTGCAATCCCTATGCGGGAACAGAAGTTCCTGATGGCGGCAGGGGAATATCCCCTTCTCCGCATTCCGCTTATGGTTGGCAATCGCGGATCGTTCCAGCCAATGACATATCCTTCCTCTACCAGCTCCAGAAGCTTCCTCTTGCTCATTACCGTGTAAGTAAGATTGAGGCGTGCAAACTCAATCTGTTGAGGGTGGTAAACACCCAACCCCTCAAGGAACCAATCGTACAGTGGCCGGTGGTTTTCGAACTCTAGAGTGCAGATCGAATGGGTTATGCCCTCGATCGAATCCTCGAGGCCGTGGGCCCAATCGTACATGGGGTAAACACACCATTTATCCCCGGTCCGGTGATGGGCTGCGTGGAGTATTCTATATATTACGGGGTCGCGCATGTTCATATTCGAGTGGGCCATGTCAATCTTGGCCCGCAGTACCTTCTCACCGTTGCTGAATTCTCCCGCTTTCATCCGGCAAAAGAGATCGAGGTTCACATCAATGGGACGATGGCGATAAGGGCTGTTTCTACCTGCCGACGTGAGTGTTCCCCGGTACTCACTGATCTTCTCGGCCGGAAGATCATCTACATAAGCCTTCCCTGACTTAACTAGCTGAACCGCTAGTTCGTACATCTGCTCGAAATAGTCGGAGGCAAAGAACAGTCGGTCCTCCCAATCGAATCCTAACCATCTAACGTCGTTGATGATGGATTGTACGTATTCGGTCTCCTCCTTTGAAGGGTTCGTATCATCGAAACGGAGATTACATTTTCCCCCGTATTCTTTGGCGATCCCGAAGTTCAAGCAGATGGACTTAGCATGACCTATATGCAGATAGCCGTTGGGCTCGGGAGGAAAACGTGTGTGTACGCGGCCGTCATACTTCTTCGTCTCATTATCCTCATCGATTATGTTGCGGATAAAGTCGTGCAGTGGAGAATCGGGGGATTTCATTTCAGTTCACCGTTTTCATAACGAAGAAACAGATTAATCAAGATAAAGATTCTTTTGAATATCTCAGAGTTCAATTGAGGGTTCAATACTAAGATAGCCCCGAGCAGATTCGAACTGCTGTCCAGAGATCCAGAGTCTCTGATGCTAACCACTACACCACGGGGCTACTATATCCCGGAACTTTAGGCTCATACCGGATACACAATATATATTTTTTGTAATTCGGTAATTCGATAGATAATATTGGAAATTCAAAGGAATTGAATCGCCAATATAGTTCGTCAAAAGATTCTACTATTTATCTATAGATATTGTACTTTAAGGATACCAGTATAAAATTTAATGACATCCCAAAATGCAATAACTCCAAAACAGTTTTATTATAAAATTTACATCAAGTTCCAAGTTATTAGGTGATCATAATGGACTTCATACCAAACTTGTGTTTCCAAGATAAGATGCTCAAGGACATGGGTATATCTTCCATGGAGGAATTGTTCTCGGATATTCCAGACGATGTAAAGGTAAATGGGGTGGATCTTCCTCCCGGAAAGACCGAGATGGAAGTTGAACGGATCATCAAGGATATTACTGCCAAGAACACATCCCTGAATGAAGTAAATTCGTTCCTTGGGGTCGGAGTATACAATCATTTCGTACCGGCCGTGGTGGATTATCTGTCGTCGAGAAGCGAATTCCTTACCACGTACACTCCGTACCAGGGAGAGATCAGCCAGGGAATGCTTCAGTGCCTTTTCGAATATCAATCATACATTGCAGAATTGACGGGCCAGGATATGTCCAACTCATCTCTGTATGATGCGGCAACGGCTATAGGTGAAGCGGCCATCATGTGCAAGGCGGTTACCAGAAAAAGAGAGTTCATAGTGGCAAGTCCCTTACCCATGTCCAAGATGTCGGTTCTGGAAAATTATACCAGGTATCAGAATATTGAAATTAAGACAGTGGACTATGATCCGAAGACAGGTGGGCTTGACCTCGAAAGTCTTGAAAGTTCCATAACCGGTGAGACAAGTGGTATTTACGTAGAAAATCCGAACTTCTTCGGTGTAATGGAAAAAGATATCGCAAGAATACCGGAAATGCTGGGTGAGGGCAGAAAAAGACCACTATTCGTGGAAGGCTTCAATCTCTTAACTTCACCCTTTATGAAGAATCCCGGTGAAACCGGGGCCGATGTGGCAATCGGTGAAGTACAATTCGGCAATCCGCCGTCATTCGGCGGACCCGGTGCGGGGTACATTGCATGCAATAAGAAATTCGTTCGGAAGATGCCTGGCAGACTGATCGGATACACGAAGGATCGCGATGGAGAGGATTCCTATGTCATGACTCTGCAAACCAGGGAGCAGCATATACGGAGGGAACGAGCTACCTCCAATATATGCTCGAACCAGGCATTGTGCGCTGTAAGATGCGCTATGACCCTGGCTTGTCTCGGGCCCAAAGGATTGTACGAGATGAGTCTTGCCAATCTGACCAATGCTCATCGTCTCCGAGAAGAGCTTTCGAAGATTCACGGTATAAGCGCACCGCGATTCAAAAGTGATTTCTTCAATGAGTTTGTGGTCACCATTGACCCGCATATATTTGATCCTGCAAAACTCTATGACGATCTTCTGAAAATGGGAAACATTTTCGGTTATCTACTTGGAACGGATTTCCCCGAACTCGAAAATTCGTTTCTCCTCTGCGCCACTGAAATGAATTCCAACGGGTCAATTGATAAATTGATTGCCGATCTGAAATCAATGGAGGTGGTCTAATGGCTTACCGGCAGGCGAAATACGATGAACTCTTGATATTTGAGATGGGTTGTATCGAGAAACAGGCGGCATGCTTTTCCCAGGAATGCCTGGACCCGACCATGATCGATAAATTTATCCCGAAAGAGATCAGGAAGAAGGACGACATAAATATTCCCGGTCTCACCGAGGTCGAAATAGCCAGGCATTACACGCGCCTATCGCAGATGAACTGGGGCGTGGACAGCGGTTTCTACCCACTTGGATCCTGTACAATGAAGTACAATCCAAAATTCTCGGAGAAGATGGCCTCCCTCGAGGGTTTTGCCCTGACCCACCCGATGCAACCGGTTGATATGGTCCAGGGGAACCTTGAACTGATATACGAACTAGAAAAAATTCTTTCTGTGATTGGTGGTATCGAGGCCGTGACACTGCAGCCGGCAGCCGGTGCTCACGGTGAGTTTACCGGTCTCCTCATCGCAAGGGCGTTCCACGAAGCGAAAGGGGAAGAACGGGACGAGGTAATATTACCGGATACGGCCCACGGTACCAATCCGGCAAGCGGGGCAATGGCCGGGCTCAAGGTTATCGAGATACCATCGGAAGGGGACGGCTGTGTTAACATTGAAGCATTGGAGGCAGCTCTATCCAATAGAACCTGTGCCTTCATGCTCACGAATCCGAACACTCTCGGTATATTCGAAAGACGGGTACGGGAAATTGCTGAAAAGGTGCATGCCCACGGAGCTCTTCTGTACTATGATGGCGCGAATCTAAACGCCGTGATGGGAAAGACCACACCTGGAAAGATGGGATTTGACATAGTTCATTTCAATCTTCACAAAACCTTTGGAACTCCTCATGGAGGTGGGGGCCCAGGGGCAGGTCCAATCGGAGTTACGAAAGAATTGGAGAAATTCCTTCCTGTACCTCGTGTTCTAAAACTAGTGAAGGATGACGGTTCTATTAAATTTGATCTGCATCATAAACTACCTTACACCATTGGCAAGATTCATGGTCAATTGGGGAATTTTCTCGTCCTGGTGAAAGCATATGTCTATACATTGCTCGTGGGTGGAGATGGTCTTGAGAAAGTTTCTGAAGCTGCTGTAATGAATTCGAATTACCTGAAAATGAAACTCGAGCATTTGTTCCCGCTTCCATATCCAGGCCTCCGAAAGCACGAATTCGTCCTCAACGGTAGCATTCTCAAGAAAAAGGGGGCCAGCACCCTGGACGCGGCCAAGTGGCTTCTGGATGAGGGAATCCACGCTCCTACCATCTACTTTCCGCAGATCTTCCACGAGGCCATAATGATTGAACCCACCGAGACTGAGACCATTGAGGAGATGAACCGCTTCGTAGAGGTTATGAAAGCTATAGCGGAGGCCGATGCTGAAGAACTGAGAAAATGCCCGCAAAATACAACGAGAAAGAGACTTGATGAGACCTTTGCCGCAAAGAATATGATCTTCACATACAGGGCTCTGCGCGATTGGCGTGAAAGGAATGCGGATTAATTATACTACGGGAGATGTTATTTTGTTCGTTTTGGGTCTCGAAGGCACGGCGCACACGTTTGGTGCGGGGGTGGTGGATGGTGAGGGGAAAGTCATTTCTAATGTCAGGGATATGTATCGGCCTCCCTCAGGAGGAATTCATCCCAGGGAGGCGGCCAACCATCATGCAGCCGTTCTTCATACAGTGGTTGGCGAAAGCCTCGAGAAAGCCGGGATCGCCGCACGAGATCTGGGCCTGGTAGCGTTTTCCCAGGGGCCCGGACTCGGCCCGTGCTTGAGGAGCACCGCCACAGCGGCTCGGGCTCTGTCGTTGTGGCTCGACATCCCCCTTATAGGAGTAAACCATTGCGTGGCACACCTGGAGATCGGGAAGATTGTGGGAGCGACGGACCCCATCCTTCTCTATGCCTCCGGAGCCAACACCCAGGTCATCGCAAAGGCGAAGGGCCGATACCGCGTGTTCGGAGAAACACAGGATATCGGTGTAGGGAACATGCTGGACAAGTTCGGTAGGATGCTGGGAATGCCTTTCCCGGCAGGTCCGAAGATCGAAAAAATGGCATTGAAGAGTGATGAATACATACCGCTTCCCTATTCAGTGAAGGGTATGGATGTTGCATTTTCGGGTGTCCTCACCGCCGCCTTATCAAAAAAAGGGAAGGTGCCTCTCGGTTCACTGTGTCATTCCCTTCAGGAGACCGTCTTCGCCATGCTCACGGAGGTAACCGAGCGAGCCATGGCACATACAGAGAAGAAAGAAGTGCTTCTTGGAGGTGGGGTTGCCATGAACAGGCGGCTACAACAGATGGTTCGGACCATGGCTGAAGAGAGAGACGGGGATTTTTTTGTCCCGGAGGGTGGACTTCTCGTTGATAACGGTGCAATGATCGCGTTTACGGGTCTTGAAATGTACAAAGGGGGCATTACCACTCCCATAAAGCAATCGCAAGTTAACCAGAACTATCGGACCGACGACGTGGAAGTTAAATGGTAGTTTTTTTCAGATAAGAATAAATTTGGAAGGCCAGCAACCATTTCAATTTAGTGCCTTTAATCGCCAACAAATTTCTTAACATTATCAACGATCTTTTCAAAGACCCTGGCGGATTCCGAACCTCTGTATTTTTGAACAAATGGGACGCCGCTGTCACCGGTCTCGACGATATTTGGATCAAGCGGCACGCTACCAAGGTAAGGAACACTCATTTCTCCGGCTGCAACTTTTCCTCCACCCACCTTGAAAAGGTCGATATCCTTGTGGCAATGGGGGCAGCTAAAGCCGCTCATGTTTTCGAGTATCCCGATCACCGGCATCTCAAGTGCTCTTGCAAAATTCACCGCCTTTCGTGAATCCAATAGGGCCACATCCTGGGGAGTTGTCACTATCACGGCCCCGCTGTTCTCTTTTATCAACTGTGCAATGCTGAGCGGTTCATCCCCCGTGCCAGGAGGGAGGTCGATGACAAGGTAGTCCAGCTTACCCCAATCAACATCACCCAGGAATTGCCGGATCGCCTGCATCTTCACAGGTCCTCTCCAGATGACCGGCATATCTCTTTCAGCAAGTAGGAAAGCCATGGAAACCACCTTCAAATTCTTGGATACGACGACCGGTTCGATGGCTCCATCGATACCCCCCAGTTTCTCGTCCTCAATTCCAAGCATCTTGGGTACGTTGGGGCCGTTGATATCCACATCCAACAATCCGACTTTTGCGCCTGAAAATGCTAGGGAAAAAGCAAGATTCACGGCAACCGTTGTCTTTCCCACTCCGCCCTTTCCACTCATGATGGCGATCTTATGTTTGATATTGGTCAGTTTGTCAACGATCTTCAGATTCTGCTCCATCATCTGCATATGTCTTTGTTCATTATTATCTGCCATTAAAACAACTCCATTCATTATTACGCGACAAAAACATTTTCAGCTCTATAATTTCCCCTTTTCCATTAAGCTTGATATGTCACTAATCACGAATGCTGGCAAGGCATTTCTCGAAACATCATTTTGTTATAACAAATTATCGTTCCGGCGTTCTTACTGTACAATCGCTCCTTGAGTTTCAAGTAATTCAAGCTCTCAATATCCTTTTACTGCATCATAAAGATAGTACCCACCACTGAGGTTCCTACATTTAAAACCGTGCTGGGTGAGCATTCGATAACCTATATACCCGCGCTGACCCATGGCGCAGTAAATGATATAGGTCTTGTCCTTGGCCAGTTCTGATAATCTGTCGCGTAGCTCGTTCAAAGGAATATGTACGGCACCAGTGAGGGAAGGATACATTTCAAGCTCATCAAAGTCTCTAACATCCAGCAATATATGTGTATTCCGGTTGATCTCATCCAATTCGTACCATTTTATAATCTTCATGTCCCCGCGAATTATATTGCTTGCCACAAATCCTGCAATGTTCACCGGATCTTTGGCTGAAGAATAGGGTGGGGCATAAGCCAATTCAAGTTCTTCGAGATCGAAAACTGTCATACCTGCGCGTATCGCCGTGGCTATTACGTCTATACGTTTGTCCACTCCCTCGTTCCCGATAATCTGACTTCCCAGTATCTTTCCATGCTCGGGATCGAATATTAATTTAACATTCATCATATGTGCCCCCGGGTAATAGAAGGCATGGGAAAAAGACTGTGTGAAAGATACAAGATAGGATATGCCATTACGTTTCAAACTCTTTTCATTATTCCCGGTAAGCCCAACGGTCATATCGAAAACCTTTACCACAGCCGACCCCTGAGTTCCCCTGTAGGCGGACCTCCTACCGAATATGTTGTCAGCCACGATCCGACCCTGCTTGTTTGCAGGCCCTGCAAGTGGAATCATGGCGGGCTTACCTGAGATGAAATCAGTCACCTCCACTGCGTCGCCGGCGGCATAGATGTCCGGGTCCGAGGTCAGCATGTGCTCGTTGGTCCTTATGCCGCCCCTCTCACCCAGTTCCAGTCCGGTTTCTCTAGCCAGTTCGTTATTAGGCTGAACGCCAATGCAAAGTATGACCATATCGCAATGAATTTCTTCCCCTTTTCCGGTGATGACCATCGTACGTCCATCCAGTTTACGGAAAGAACTAACCGCATCAGATAGATGAAGATGACATCCTTTTTTTGCGATATAACATTGAACTATGGAGGCCATCTCCACATCCAGGTGGGGCATTAGTTGGTCGAGCATCTCCACCAGAGTTACTTCAAGGCCGTTTGCCACTAGATTCTCAACCATCTCAAGTCCTATAAATCCTCCACCGATCACCACTGCGGACCGGGGTTTTTTCTTTTCGATATATGTTTTTATTCGATCCGAATCGGGAATGGTCCAGAGCGAAAATACGGTATCGAGGTCAATTCCCTCCAATGGAGGTTTTATGGGTCGGCCACCCGGGCAGAGGACCAGTTTGTCGTAACTTTCCGTGTAGTTCTCGTTGCTGATGTGATTCTTTACGGTCACCTTTTTATTTTCCCGATCGATTCTCGTAACTTCCGAAAAGGTTCTCACGTCGATATTGAACCGATTTCTCAGCATTTCCGGGGTGGCTACCAACAGATGATCCCGATGGGTAATTTCTCTACCGATGTAGTACGGCAGTCCACAGTTGGCGTAGGATATGAATTCCCCTCTTTCAAATAAAATTATCTCTGTATGTTCGTTCAACCTTCGGGCTCGCGCAGCTGTGCTAGCACCGGCTGCAACACCGCCAACTATCAACAGCTTGATAGACATTTTCTCACCCAAAATACGAATCTTCTTTTAACATTGATATGGGGCTTTATCCGTTAACCATTATATGAGCATTGTCATGAACATCATCAGCTATGGTTGCAGGACCGAAAAAAATTGAATTGATCATACATATTTACGGTCGTTTTGAGCGGTTAAGTTTATATTCAATATAAGGCTACTTTGGCAACTATCTATTTCCATGGAATGAAGCGGAATCGGCCCTACGGGCTCCCACTTCGTCTTGAAACATCAGAGATGTTCCTATCCCTGCCCGCAAGTGTGCGGTCAGGCTACGCAATAC
>JASLWR010000096.1 GCA_030740765.1 Thermoplasmatota archaeon | reverse complement strand
GGGTCGACCAGGAATCCACCGGGGCGTCGTCCGGGACTGTCGATTTGGTGGAGGCGAATAACTCCGCTTCAGTCTTCAATGACGATCTTGGGATTGTAGAAGAATACAGTGCGGCTGCAGTGGTAGATCCCCACGGTTCGTTCGTTAATAACAATGTATTGGACCAGGATTCCGTTGTTCTCCTTAACATCAGTTGTGATGAGATCGAGAGAAGTCCGTTAGTTGCCGCGGCAGCTTTTGGAGCGAATGGCGGTCTGGCAGCATCATCCTCTGGATCGGTTAAATTTATAATCTCCAGTGGTATGACGCCCACGATCAAAGGGTTCAATGTACCCGGATCGTTCCCGGCAAACGGTGGATGGGTTAAATTCTATTAAGGAATCGACACCCATCCATTTTTTTATTTTTTTTAATTATTTTACGATCATTGCCCTTATGGGTATTTGCGGGAGTACTAACATGATGATGTTCTCCAAGAAGGAAGAGGGAAAGGCTTCGCGCGGCCGACCAAGGAGAAAAGCTCCAGAAGACCGGGGTAAGGCACCGAGACGTCGAGGGTCTCCCCAAGATAAAAGAGGACCCTCCAGGGGAGAAAGAAGACCCCCGGGTAAGAGACCACCCGATGGGGAACGTCGCAGAGAGAGGCCCCCTAAACGGGGTGAATCCCCAGAGGAACGTGGCCCAAAGGCCAAAAAAGAATACAAGTTTGATCGTTTTGAGATTGAGGTGGGTTCTCCCAAGGTGACTGGCATGGAAAAGGGGAAAGAGGAAAAAAAGGAGGGTAAGAAGGAGGAACAGGTAGTAAGAGAGATAGTTAGAGGTTCTCCCGGGGAGGTAGTTATGACCATGGACCCGAAAGCTGAAGCGAGGTTTTCCAATATCGAGAAAGATGTTGGGAAGCTCGAAATAAATGTATCGTCAACCAATGAATCCATGGTTTCGGTACTTTCGGACCTGCAGATAATCAAGGAGGGATATTCAAGGGTGGACCTCATCATTAAGGAATTGGAGGAGACACGGGATTCCTATGTAAAGGTGGACAAGACGATGAGGGAACTGGCTGCTCTCTATGACCTCATATCCGCCCAGATAAATCCATTCATAGATATGGAAGGCGGAGGCGATTCGCCTGAAGTATTCCGTTGGGACGGCATTGAGGATAACGTTGAGCAGGTACGACAGAGAATTGAGGGATTACCCGATGAGCTCCAGGGAATGGGAGAAAGATTTGAGAGTGAGGCATCAGCTGTAAAGACAAGGGATGTGGCTATCCCGCCCTCACGGAGACAGTTCTACTATGAGGCCAATGTGTTGAAGTGGGTCCAGTTCCTTACCTCTAAGATAAGGCAGGATGACATACCCAATCTTCTCAAGTATTACAGGGAGATCGACTGGATAAACGAGGATATCGAGATCACAACAATGAACTTCCTTACCGGCGCAAAATCGGAACCAAATCTGGAACACATGGAAGGCGATATCTATATTTCAGAGGACGGTGCCGTTATCGGCCAGAGCGACGGCTGGAAATTATCCATAGAGGATCATTCCAAGTCCCTGGAGTATATCGAAGAGATACTCAAATATTATCCACCCAAGGAGTGATAGTGGAGGTATGCCATGGGCATCAGCGTCTCTGCAGCCACTGCAGTAATATTTATCACAGTATTGATCTCTTTAGGAATAATGTGGCACGCTGAAGACGTAAAGGAAAGGATGGTGGAAGAGGCACGGCGGGATAATATCAAAAGGAACCGGGAAATGCTCGATACATCCGTTTCATTTGTAAATGCGTCGTACTTCGCCGCACCTTCGAACATAGTTAGTATGAACGTTTCGAACAACGGTTCCACGGTTATAGACCTCCGGTATACGGATGTATATTTGAACGGAACACATTACAACAAAACATATATTGTTTCGGATATCACTGGCCAGGCAATGGCAAATACGGATATATTGGCTCCGATGGAGATAGTGAACATCACGGTGGATATCACTTCGAATCCCCTGAATCTGCCTGTCAAGATAAAACTATGCTGTCCCAACGGCATATCGATTTACAAAATCATCGAATAAGTGTTAACAATGACTCATCACATCGGGAAGGATGAATAATGGCTGCAACATCAGCGTCTCATCTCATTTGGTTCATTGCAGCGGTAATCGCTGCAACCGCCATATCGGGAGTGATGGTAGGTTCGGTGTTCGAGGTTGCCGATAAGCTTGAGAGCAGTGGCCGAAATATGGCTGGTGAATTGGCCACAGACATATCCATCGAGAACGATGTGGCAATGGTCCCCTACAATGCCACCAGTCATAATCTCACTATATATCTAAAAAATATCGGGTCAAAGGAAATATATTTTACAGGTGTGAATTACACCTTCCCTTTATTCCTATCGGGCCCCAACATAAAAGACCCTGATTACATTCCCACTAATATGATCTTGCTCGGTGGAAATGCATTTTTGCCGGGCCTGACCCTTCGTCTCACCTATAACATAACCTTGCCCTCCTATCTCGAGGAGGGGAATCAATATCATATGAAGATCATCGCCTCCGAGTATGCCAACGTTGGCGATTCCACATATTTTCGAATAACCGAGGTAAGCGAGTAGTGATTCAGCCGTGGAAGAGGACGATTATCTATCAATTACCCTTGAAAGGGACAACCTGCACTCTCAGTTCGGAGGCGGAGGCCTGCCAAAGGGAACTACCCTTTTAATGACGGGTAAGGATGGTGCGGGAAAGAGTGCGGTCTGCCAGAGATTTGCGTATTCATTGCTGAAAAATGGCATAAAGGTAACCCTTATTTCCACCGAGTTGACCACAAAGGGTTTCATCGACCAGATGCGGTCCCTGGATTATGACATTATGGAATATCTTCTCGACGGGCGATTGATATTCATCCCGGTATTTCCTCTATTCGGCCAGGCAAAGGGTAGGGAGGATTTCCTTGGTCGCTTGATGAACACCAAAGAGCTGTACCGCAGCGATGTAATCATAATGGATACATTTTCTTCTCTCATCAAAAACGATATCGATGAGGAACGGGCGTTCATGGTGATAGGTTTCTTTCAAAAATTATCCGGACAGAGCAAGAACATAATAATGACCATGGATCCGGCCGAATTGAGCGAGACCGTGGTCGCCCCCTTTAGATCGGTTTGTGATATATTCATCGAACTGAAATCAGAGGCAGTAGAGGGTAATCTTGAACATACAATGTTCGTAAAAAGATTCAGTTCCGCATCGGGCCCAGTAAGAGATACAGTGGGATTCAGGGTCGTCCCGGGGGCGGGATTCATTGTTGATATTACCAGTGTAGCATAGGAAAAGGGCACAATCATGTCACCGGCTGAAAAAATAGATTCTGATGCATTTTCGATTGCGAGAAAAAGGAACCCACACCTGAAAGATTATATTGCAAAGTTTGAAAAGAAAACCAAGGTCAAGGTAGGATTCGAAGGTTATATCACGAAAGACATGGTGCGCGGTAAACCCATCGTGAATATCATATATCCCGTGGGCGATCCAGTTTTCATTCACATAACTAACGTTGAGCGGGACCGTATATATTACATTGGTATCGAGCCTATTTTGAACGCCACGGAAATGAGCAAGAAAGATAAGATATTGAACAATATTCTCGATATGGCGCCTACTAGAAAGATGACCGTTGACGCGGAAGGTGACGAGGAAAATATGGAAAAGCTCCTGGAGACACTGTTGAAGGAGAGTATTGCATTTACGAAAAGGCAGGGTTTCTTCAGCAGGCTTAAGGGAGGGGGGGTTTACGTCACCAAGAAGGAGTACGATAATATCCGATATCACATATTCAGGGATCTCCTGGAGCACGGCCCACTCGAACCTTTGATACGGGATCCATTCATAGAAGATATTCATGCCATCGGTATCACCAATGTCAATATCGTTCACAAGGTACTGGGCATGACCCCCACCAACGTTGCCTTCCAGTCACTGCCGGAGCTTGATAAATTTCTCAGGAACATGAGTGAGAGGATCGGGCGCCCGGTGAGCGATTCCTCCCCTGTGGTGGATGGCGCACTGCCCGATGGTTCTCGTATAAATATCATTTACAGTGAGGATGTTTCCAAGGGTGGTGCGTCCTTCACGATCCGGAAGTTCTCCGAAAGGCCTCCCACCATGATACAGTTGATAAAATGGGGAACCTTCAGTGCTGCAATGGCCGCATATGTGTGGTTATGCCTCGAGCATAAAATGTCGCTATTCATGAGCGGTGAGACCGCAAGCGGCAAGACCACATCCCTTAACGCGATGCTGAATTTTATTAACTACAATTCGAAGATATTCACAGCGGAAGACACCCCCGAGGTCATCGTCCCACACCCTGTCTGGCAGAGGTTGATCACCCGGGAATCCGGGCCCGAAGCGTCTCGGGTCACTCTTTTCGATCTCATTAAAGCGGCCCTCAGGTCCCGCCCGGACTACATCATCGTGGGTGAGATACGCGGAGTGGAGGGGGCCGTGGCATTCCAGGCGATACAGACCGGGCATGCGGTCCTTTCCACCTTCCACGCCTCTTCCATCCAGAAGATGATCCAGAGATTCACCGGCGACCCCATCCGCGTTCCGATCCGGTTCATGGATAACCTTAACATAGCTTGCTTCCAGGAGCTGATCTATCGAGGCGGTATGATAGTGCGAAGATGCTCTTCCATAGAGGAGATAATCGGATTCTCCAGCGTAAAGGGCGGCGTGCTGAACAGGGCCGTTTTCCAGTGGGATCCGGTATCGGACGTGCACAGTTTCAGGGGGATGTACAACAGTCATATTCTGGAGAACAAGGTCGCACCCATAATGGGTCTTCCGAATATCCGGGACATCTATGACGAGATGATGAAGAGAAAAAAGTTCATACAGAATCTCGTGGACGATAACCTTGTAGGTTATGATGAAGTGCGCACGACATTCAAGACATTTTACGAGAGGGGATGGGATGCTCTTCCCTCCAAGTATCTAAGCTGATATGGGAGGGAATTGATTTGAAACCTGTTTGGATCCGGAGCCTCCTAGATTCTGAAATTGATCCGGCAAAGTATATTTTACGTATGGCACTACCGACGATTCTGGGTTCGGCGCTCTGTTTCGTCCTCATGATAGTTCTTCTTCCCGGAATATTCGGCGGCCCTAATCTTATTGTTCTATTTTCCATTTCACTGGCAGTGATCATCTCCATATTCATACTTCTGCCCTTTATAAAATGGCAGAACCGGCGAAAAAGTATAGAGCAGGAGATGCACCTTTTCATCACGCGGGTGGGCGTCCTTACCACCTCAGATATTTCCCGAAAGGGCATATTCGACATCATGCTGGAAATGAAGGAATACGGAGAACTCGCAAAAGAGATCAACAAGATATACGTCCTGCTGGATAAATGGGGTCTAAGCATAGGGGATGCATGCAGGCGTATTGCGAAATCAACGCCATCCATCATTTTCGGCGATTTCCTTGAGAGGCTGGCCTATGCGGTGGAATCCGGCGAGGAACCCAAGGACTTCTTTGCAAGCGAGCAGGAGATAATACTCGAGCAATACAAGGTTCTGTATGCGCAGGCTGCAGATACGATTGCCATGGCAGGCGAGATATTCATTGCAATCTCCATGGTGATGACCTTCCTTATACTGATAGTGGCCCTTCTCCCCTTCATCCTTGGGATTAATACCTCTGCCATGTTCTACCTTTCGGCCCTGCTCTTCATTGCCGTTGAATGCATGATGCTCTATGTCTTTGTGGCCTATGTTCCCCGGGAGAGGGTATGGGAGGATACTGACATACGAACCAAGGTCAGCCAGAAACTCGATCTTTATTTCGTCAGCTCTCTCGGAGCCTGTGTAATTCTGGGTATAATTATATTCGTATTCATGGGCCACACTCTGCCATTGGTGGGCAAGAGCTTTCCCATAAGCACGGCAATAACATTGACGCCCCTCATAGTAACGGGCTATTACACGAGGAATATGGAAGAAGCGATAATAAGGAGGGACAACAACTTCGCGGCATTCATCCGCTCTCTCGGTTCAACCACTGAGACCAGCTCCATAGCCCCGGTCCAGGCTTTGAAGAGATTGCTGAACCACGATTTCGGCCCCCTTACCCAGAACGTGAAGGCCCTTTACGACAGGGTGAACTTGCGTATCGATCCGGTTCTTTCATGGAAATATTTCGGGGCTGAAACGGGTTCGGATCTAATTACGAAGTTCTCGGGAATGTTCGTGAGGGGTCTCGAGGCCGGCGGTAAACCCGGACAGGCTTCGAACATCATTTCCTTCAATTTCACAAAATTGTTGGGTCTTCGGCAGAGGAGATATACCATAGCGTCGTCACTTTCGGGTCTCTTTATTGGTATTGCCATCGTCATCAGCATAGTCATGTTCATGGCCTCGGGCCTGATGGAGGTACTGGATACCCTTGTGACCTCCTCAGGAGCGGATAAAAGTTATATCGAGGTGGATGTATTATTTTCACAGGCATACAATATTGATCTTTTCATCAACCTGATGTTCATTCTCGTGATAGTACACGCAGGTATTACGGCGCTCATTCATATCATCGTGGCAGCCGGTCACAAGTACGGAGCGTTCTTGAACTTTGTTATAATGATCTGGATCGGAGCGGTAATGTCCAAGCTGGCTCCGTGGGTAATAAAATCCCTTTTGGGATGATGCAAGCGGAAGCTGAAATCGGTCTACATCTAGCTAATCGTCAATATACCCGTTAGATTTATTACTGAAATAGGACAATCTGGCTATACTAAACGGTCAAAATTACTGAAGAAATATGGTGATAGTATGACTCCGCCAAGGGGAAATTTTCCGATCAAAGTTGGTCTTGTGGCTCTGATCATATGCTTTTCACAGTTCTCCCTTTTACAGCTAAACCGAAATTATTCCACCATTAAGGACGAAGACAGCGGAGTCCCCCTAGATGTGGAAGCCAATAGTGTGAACTTTACGCGTGGCAATCCTGTTACCGTTTTTTCGGAAGGTTTCGAGTCGGGGGATCTTACCGCAGGGAACTGGTTAGGCGAAAACGGTTGGACTGTTTCTGGAGAAGGTCCCCGAACGGGAAGCCATCGAGCAGATGGGCGAGCCCACGGAAGCGATGTGAAATTGACACTTCAATCCGATCTCAATCTTATTGGATACCAGAACACTGTTATTACATTATACCAGCATACAACTGAAACCGAAGCCGACGATAAATATTATCTGGATGTCTCAGGAAATGGAGGGGGTGATTGGACAACCATGGGGACCTGGGATGGCGATGGATTGGATAATGTTAATTATAATCGATTTCAACTGGATCTTTCAGCGTATGACGGTAATGACCATTTCAGAATAAGATTCAGATTCACCAGTTCCTCGGATCAAGAATTTTGGGCAATCGACGATATTGTAATCAAGGCGACCCCCATCATTCTCATCGATACTGATACGATTCTTGTGGAGCCAACGGTCCTTAATCGTTACAATGGAAGCACAAACATTACCGGGGAGTTTATTGACATATCCGGATATGGGGCCCATGAGTATAAGATGACCGTGGGAGTCCGTGACAGTGAATCGAAAACCAGTATCATCCTTGATAATAAGACGAGCGGGAACGATTCACTTATAGTTTCAAATATCTCTGCAGGACGTTTTTCCTTTTCATATAACTGGTCGCCCGAAACCGATCTAATATTCGGTAAATATGATATTTTCATAAGAGTATATAATATTCATGGGTGGGAGGGTATCCTGGATTATGATGATGACGAAATCAATTTCACGCTTCTTTCGATGCCACCGTCCTTTGGAGAAGATGCAGTATCCTTTGAGAGCGAACCCGTAAACGTTCTCGATCATCGTGGTATCGACATCAATATCGTTTTCTATGACCTCGATTTGCAGCCCCCAGACGATTACACCCTGAGTTTTTATCTGAATGGAACGAATAACAATATCACACTTTTCGAGGAACTTTCCAATGCGTCCGGACTCAATATTACTCATGGTCCCAACGGCAGGTATGATGTGGCCTTTACCAGTTTTCCAGAGGATCCCGGAGCCATGGCCGAAGGCGAATACGTTTGTAATCTCACTCTTCGCGAAGGATCCGGTCATGTGGTTGATCTCAATATGTTCAACTTAAGCAGGAATGTCACTGTCGTTAAAAGGCACGTCCCCTCGATTCTTTCACTTTCATGCGACCCTTATCTTGTTAATAAGACCGGTTCGGAAAATCTGGTCCTTCAAGGGATATATTCGGACCTGGATACATTTTCCCTTCTGGATTTTAAGATATACTTGAAGATCAGGGACCGGTTAGATAACGAGACCGTGCTTTCAGATGGTCTTAGTAACGGGGAAAACGGGCTACTTGTGGAAAAGGTAGGAGATACTTGGCAGGTTACATATCGATTCGATCCACCTGCGTCGATGATAACCGGTGAATATGACCTTTACATGGGTGTTTTCGATGGAGATTCCAGCCTTAACTTCGATGGCTTTGAGAATAATAGTGATGAATTTTATCTGTATAACAACACCAGCCCTGCTATCAAAGAGATCACTCTCAGTAAATCGCTTGTGAACAAATACGGCAATGATTCCTCAAGGTTAAGCATTGTTTATGAGGACCCCGATGGCGAATCCATGGGTAATTTCACCATCAATCTGTCCCTAATGGATCCCCAAGGCAAGATTGTCGTACTGGTAGACGGTGAAAAAGAAGGCCCTAATGCCAGCATGCCGTACCTGGCCCCGGTGGACGTCTGGACTTACGTGTTTACCTATGATATAGACCCCGACGCCACGTTCTCGGAGGGTTTTTATCAAGTGTCTTTCAGTGTCCGGGATCATTGGGGTGGCACGGATTATCTCATGTACGGTGACAAGGACCTGAACCTTACTTTATTCTACAATTAC
>JASLWR010000095.1 GCA_030740765.1 Thermoplasmatota archaeon | reverse complement strand
TATAAAGATAGTTGTCTATCTCAATACGCAGACACAGAAGCGAGTTCATGAGAGACGAGATGCAAGGCTTAGAAGCGCCTGGATAAAGCTTGGGAAATACCGTAAAAAACTGAAGAGAGGAAATTATCAAAAGATTGTACCAGTAACCAATCATGTAAAGGAATGTGTAAGAGGTGTGTCCAAGTTCTTCAAACCGGACTATCATCAGGATGGTAAGATAACCTTTGATTGGATAGAGCATAAGAACAAGATAATAGAGGCCGAGGAATTGGATGGGAAATACTGTTTGATGTCCACGGATTTGAGCATTGAGTGCAACGATATTGTGGATGCCTATTTTGAAAAGGATGAGATTGAGAAGGCATTTCGATATATGAAGCAGGTTACAAAGCTTCATCCAACACGGTGTTGGTTGGAGAACCATGTCCGAATGCATGTTTTCGTTTGTTATCTTGCATATCTTTTATCTAAAATCCTTGAATACAAGCTCAGGTCAAGCGGTTTGACGATCACATCCGAGAAGGCCTTGAAAGAAGTTGGCAAGATCAAGCAGGGTGTGATCGTCAGACTACGCGATACCTATAGCATTGCTGATCCTTCGCCAAGTGTGGCTACAGGAGCATTCATCCCCCGTTTGAAAACGGGTGTATCCGTAGGGAGCTTGCTTCCGAGGATGCAGGGGACTTGAAAAGTCACCGGAGCAAAGCGGGCATCCTGCTGTTTCCTGCGGATGAATCCAGCATATCTAAAAGATTAAATATGAACAGCAGCATAATCACCGCCATGCGAAGGCATGCATACCCATACGCAAGATATCTGGTTCGAGATAAGGACATCGACAAGATGGGGCTGAAATTGAGAGATTTTATGGCGATCCTTGGTTTATCCGTGATAAAATACAATACTAAGAACGAGGGAAACGGCACATTGATAATTTCCGTCAATAAAAAGATAATGAGCCTCATGAAGCAGAAGAAGCCGCCGGGCCGCATTCAAAGCCTCCTAAGTAAATGCCCTATCAACCTGCATTCCATCCGCGATATGGTTTTCAGCGAATTTACACATAACATGCTCTCGTTTCGGGAAATGGACTGCGAATCACAGCGGGTTGGCGTGGAGATCTACCTGTGGCCCATGAAAAAGGAAACGTTACTTGAAATATTTATATTACCTTACATGGAGCGACTGAACAGGCCGGAAATATTCGGTCTCACGCAATCAAAAGATGAAGAGTTCACCGACTGGTATCTCAGCGTCAGGATATGGGATGTGATGATACCCGAAATAGAAGGTGAATTCGATCTCAAGCTGATACATATGAGAGCGTGATTGCAGCAGGGCCGGGCAACATTCTCCCGTAGTTTTTCACCGTGCGTCCAAATTTAGGTATTATGAAATAAAAGAGGAAATCTATATCTGATATGAGTAAATTAGTTTCACTTTCCACCCAGAACCATTCGTTTTTACAATAGATCACGGGGGCAGCAAATGGCATTGAAATCCGGTAATAAATCCGCGAATCCGCAAAAGAAAAAATATCTGAATCTCGCAAAGCAGGCTGAAAAGAACGAGGAGTACAAGGACGCATTGGATTACTATGACAAGGCACTTCATATAGACCGAAACGACCTTGAGATCTGGACACTAAAGGGGAAGCTTTGTACTAGTGTCGACCAATTCTCCAATGCCATCAACTGCTTCGACCAGGCACTGAACCTGGATCCCGAAAATTTCGATGCGGTTTTCCACAAGGCAAGGGCTCTCGAAAGAAATGGAGACCTTGACGAAGCCCTCCAGCAGTATTCAAGGGCAATAAGGCTCGACGGAACCAATTACCATCCGTATCTCCTACGTGGAAAGCTCTTGGGAAAGACAGGGCGGAAAAAGGAAGCATTGGAATCTCTGGAACAATCGATCCGGCATGATCCCAAACAGGCGTCCGCCTGGTTCTACAAGGCGGTATACCACCAGGATATGAAACAGTACATGGAGGCATTGAACGCCTACGATAGGGCGATTGCCATTAGCCCTGAAAGCTTCAACATGTTCATGGCCAGGGGAAAGCTCAGGGCCGTGTTATCCCAACACGATGTGGCCATGGACGACTTCAATGCCGCAAAGAAACTGGACCGTGAATCGCCCGAGCCCTATTATCATGAAGCCCTGGTGCTGGATCTCGCGGGAAAGGGCAAAGGCTCGAAAGAAGCGCTTATCGAAGGAGTCCGCCTCGCTGGCTCTTCCGATGCCGATAATGTATTTGCGGCCAAATTGCATTTCCAGCTGGCGCTGTTATACGAGAGCGAGGGGCTTGGATTGCAGGCTTACCAACACGTTACAAATGCCATGAACCTGGACGGCTCCAATGTCAACTATGGGAATTATCGGCAGATACTATCGTCCGAATACCATTCGGCCCTTTTGGGTCCTTTTCTAATTTCGCTCCTGGATGAGCTGCTACGGAAGGATAATCACAGGGTTCGCCCGGCACTGAAAGCACTTCTTGAGAAGGGCGATAGTAGGACGCTGGAACCCGTTCTGGCAACTCTCTATGATCCCGACCTGATCTGGGCCCGGCTGCTTGAAGTATTGCCTGGCGTGAATGAATCGTCACCGGAAAAGAGCAGGATAGAGAGTTTTAGGCGGAAAAGCAAACCGGTCCTCGATCCATGGAAACTGAAAGCGGACATAATAAATGAGTTAAACCGGGTGAAAACCGAATATTACATCGATAAGAACAACTCCGGGTTAAACGAAAAGATGGGAAATATCCTCAATGATATAAAGAATTGCATGGAAGGCGATGAAATTAAGGAGCTGCCTGCCACCATAGAGGAATTCTCACAGTTGATGAAACTTCAACCCATGGAGGGACTGCTCGATCTGCTGTTATACCTCACGGTTATCATGGGAGGCAACTATGTTCTCCTGGCCGATTACACTACCCAGCCGCATCTATTGGACCTTGCCCTGAATCCCGAACACGTGAAGAGAAGCCTTTTCAGCCGTTTTTCCATTAACACCACCGCCTTCCGGGAAACAGCCAAAAGGGCATTTAAAAAACCTCGAAAAAAACTCATAGATGAAGCAAGGGCCCTGATAGAAAAGGATATGATAAGATCCATATCAAAGACTCGGAAAAATGACACATGGCTTACGTTTCAAGGAGGTGAGGATCGATGTTGATTGGCCGATTACCGATAAAAAAGCTGACACTGTACCAGCACGGAGTGGCCTTCATCGAAAGAAGAGCCGTGTTCAATTCACGGGAGCCGCTCACCCTCAGGTTCGAGGATAAAGAGATGAACGATGTACTGAAATCCCTCTGTATATTCGATTCGGGCCGCGGAAAGGTGACCGGAGTGTCGTACGAGACCGGGGAGGACCTGGAGGCCCAGCTGAAGGAAAAGGCGATAAATATTCCTGAGAACAATGCCGTCCTTGGTCTCATCGAGGCTGCCAGAGGTTATCGATTGGTGGTGAAGCTGAAGGACGGGAAAGGCGAGGACGTTGTCATGGGAAGGCTTCTGGGGCTCGAGAGCGCCACCGGTACCAGATATCCCTTACCGCCTAGGGACGATGAAAAGAAATCATCAGATCTCCAGATCGTATTGATAGACTCGCAGGAGCAGTTTATCACCATACCCGTGGAGAACATCCAATCCCTGATGCTGGACGACGAATTTGCCCAGAGCGACCTTGAATATTTCCTCGATGCATCCATGTCTCTGAGAAAGAAGAGCTTCAAGAGCATGACGGTCTATCTCGAAGGCGACGAGCACGACCTCACCGTCGGGTATCTGACCACCATGCCGGCGTGGCGGGTAAGCTACCGGTTTCTGTACACACCCGACGGGACGAGACTACAGGGATGGGGGATCGTGGAGAACCTTCTGGACGAGGACCTGGAGAAGGTCAATCTAACCCTGCTATCGGGGATGCCGATCTCGTTCATCTACGAGATATATACCCCCTCGTCCATCGAGAGACCCTACGTCCACGAGGAACGTGCAGGTATGCGGATACCAGTTTCCTTTGAGCAGGACGCGGACCTTGATTACGAGCTGGAGCTGCCTGAATACGAGGAACACGAAAAGCCCGAGTACTTCGACAAGGGCGGTTACGAGTCGGCCTTCAGGGAACCAGAATACGACGAAGATGAAGTGGAAAAGGAAGTCCCTCTCACAGCCGGGAGCAATCTTACCACCATGGTGGACTCCGAACTGGTGGACCTCGGGGAGATGTTCCGTTACGACATCAAGACCTCCATTTCCATCAAGCGTGGTCAGAGCGCTCTTGTTCCTCTATTCGAAGCGGATGTGGAATGCCTGAAGGAGCACCTCTACAACAGGGATACCACCGGGAAGAATCCACTGGTGTGCATGCATATAAAGAACAATCTTGATATGGTGCTTGATCGGGGTCCCATCACGGTAATAGACGACGGACTCTATTCGGGTGAGGCCATATTACCATTCACCACCTATGATGCCGAGAACAGGATCGCTTACGCCATGGACCAGGCGGTGGAATGCAGGGAGGAACTGAAACGCCGTGAAGAGATCAAGGATTTCATAAGGGAAGAGCGGAATCTCAAGATCGAGAGCTGGCTTATCGAAGAATACGATTACATAGTGGAGAACTCCAAAGACCGCAGCATCATGATGCTGGTGGAGCACCCTGCCCCCCGTGAGCACGATATATTCGAAACGCCAGGGGTACTCGAAGAGACCGAAAATTACATGCGGTGGCGTTTCAAGGTGATGGCTGACACCCGATCCACGTTCATGGTGAAGCAGAGAAAAATGGCAGTTACCTACAGTGATATCAGGACCCTTGGTGAAAAAAACTTTAAAAAATATGTCGAGACCGGAAAGATGAACGGGGACTTGAAGGATTTTTGCAGAGAAATACTGGATATGACGGCTAAAGTAGACGGGCACAAGAAAAAGATCGCAATGCTTGAAAAACACGTACGCGCACTTCAAGGGGATGTTAACCGGCTCGAGAAGAACATGAATTCCCTTACCAGCCCCGGGATTTACAAAGACCTGAAAAACCGCATTATCAAGGAGAAGCTGGACGGCGATGAGCTTGTAGCGTTTGGCGTGGAAGGCTGCAGAAATCCACATGAGAAGATGATCTACGGTAAATATTTCGATGCAATTTCCGAGCAGCGAAAACGAATAAGCAACCGGGAGGAGTGTATCGAATATCTAAGAGAGATGAACAATCATCTTGAGGATATCATGGAATACCGGTTTGGCAAGAAAAGAAAAGAATATATACGTCGGGAACCAGAGGATCTGGCCTCGGCAGTGGAAGAGATGCTGGCCCAGGATCTGGTACAATTCCTAATCAATCCCATCCAGCAGGGAGGTGCATGATATGGCGCAAGTACGTTCACTGGATATCTACAATCACGGGATGGCCTTCATCTGCAGGCACGATGAGAATAACGACGTGGACTCGCTGGACCTCCAGTTCAAGGAGCGGGAGATGAACGACGTATTGAAGAGTCTTATTATCGAAGACCGGGGTGAGGGAAGGGTGGCGGGTCTGTCCTATCAGACCGCGGAGGATATCGACAAGCAGATAAGCGAAAAGGCATTGATAATATCCAACGAGGGGTCCATACTCGATATGCTCAGAAGCATAACCGGATCCCGGGTGGAACTCACTCTGGGTGACGGGGGTGATGGCGATAAGGTTAAGATATTCGGGAGGGTGGTTGGCATTCAATGCAGACCCCAGGGACCTCTCGACATACCCCGGGAGCAGGTTCTCCTTCTGCTTGAAAGCGGTGAGATCCGATTTATTGACCTGAATATGGTGGAGGGAGCGAGGCTAGCGGACCTGTCAGCGTATTCGGACATTCAATTCTTTCTGGATGCAACGGTTTCCAAGCGGAAGAAATCCATGAAAGCCGTAACTCTATTTCTCGAGGGAAAGGATCACGAGCTGGACATTTCGTACATTTCACAGATGGCTCCATGGCGAATGTCCTATCGTCTTTTCCACACTCCGAAGGAATCGAAACTCCAGAGTTGGGGTATAGTGGATAACACTCTCGACGAGGATCTGAAGGATATAAATCTGACTCTGATATCGGGGAAACCCATATCCTTCATCTACGACCTCTACCTGGCCCAGACGGTGAAAAGGCAGCGCATCAAAGAGGAACAGCAGATAACCATGGCCCCTGTGGAGCTGGAGGGCGAAAAAAGAAAATTGGAAAAGGGGGAACTGGAGTTGGAGGAGATGCGGGAACAGGCAAAGGACATGATGACGGTTGCCGCTCAACCAGTACCAAAGCCGTCGGCAATGCCCCCGTCCGAGAAGGGTCTTGCGGCAGGAGCGGGGATAGACGCGCTGATGTCCATGGCAATGGAGTGTAAAGAGGCTGCCGCACCCATGAAAATGAAAAGAGCCAGAGCCCCGGCCGAAAGAAGGGGAATGGAGATGAAGATGGCCAAAAAGATGGATTCACGCAGCAATTACGAATTGGATGCCATCTGCGAGGAGGAGGCATGGGAAGAGGCCGAAGAAGAATGTTACGACGACGACATAGGAGGCCTTATCTCCGATTTCGAAGAGTCGTTGGAGACCGGATACATCGAGGAGCGAGAGCCCACGGCGGTGGAGGATTACGGGGAAGGGGCGGAATCAACGGTGATAAGCACGGAGGCGGTGAAACTGCCCGAGTTCTTCCGCTACGAGATAACCACTCCCGTTACAATCAGGAGAGGACAGAGCGCAATGGTTCCGATCCTGCAGAAGACAGTAACCTGCACGAGAGAGATGATATACAACAGAATAAAGACGGGAAAACATCCGCTTATAGTGATGCGTATCGAAAACGAGCTCGGTCTGCGCCTGGAGAGAGGGCCCATCACCATTCTCCATGAGAGCGAATACGTCGGTGAAGGCATACTGCCCGCGCTGGACCCCGGAGCGGAAGCCCGGGTCGCATATGCAATAGCTACAGGGGTAAGGGTCAGGGAGGACAACAAGGCCAGGACCACTTTCCGTGAGATCGAGATAAAGGGTGACTCAGGCATATACCGGGAAAACCACGATGAAACATTCAAATACGTCATAGAGAACGATTCACTCGACACCATAGGCGTGGTGATAGAGCACCCGCGTTCGAAGAGTCACAAGCTTTACGAGATGGAGGACCCCTTCGAGGTTAGCGAGGACCTCTACAGGTGGAAGGTTACGGTTCATCCCAAGAGAGAGGTGAGTTTCAAGGTTGTGCAAAGGGAGATCGTGGAGGAGAAGTTCGGACTGCTCACAAGGACATTGTCGTACGTGCAGTACAAAAAAGAAGAAAAGATAAGCGAAACACAGTTCGATAGACTGAAAAAAGTTCACGATATGAACAGTAGGATCAACCGGTACGGGAACAACCATTCCACGCTTCAGAGCCAGGAATCGAACATGATAAATTACCTTCGTTCGTTGAACGACCTTGCAGGCAGCTTATCGTACGAACCCGGCCATATGAACCTCAAAAACAGGCTAATGGACAAGTATCTCGAGGTGGAATACAGGCTTGCTAAGCTCAGGGGAGTTATTCTAGATATCCGGAGTGATCTCAGATACCTGCGGTCGGCATTGAATCATCTATACTGGCCCGAGAGAACGCCTGATTTCAAGCACAGAGAACTTGATGAGATTTCTATGTTATCAAAGCTTCTCCGGGAGCAGACGTTACAGTACTGGTACAACCAGTCGAGCAGGGCTGTGGGAGCCTCATGCAATGTGGAGTGATCAAGATGGATCTGAAATTCTGCCCTGGCTGTGGAAAAACGACGGGAAAAAATTATACAAGTAAGGAAGTGATCGACTACTGCGGCAACTGCGGAGCGGACCTTGGTGAATACAAAATTCTTGACAGGTCGCCCCAAGAGATGACTACAGGGATAACGGACGACAATATACTCATCAGGAGTTCCGTGAACGTCACTGGTACCGAAAGCGACGGGAGCGACCCGGTGGGCGGGATAAGGGATTCTATCATCCAGCGTTCGGTGGTCACCACCATCGGCACTTTGAATGTTAAAAGGGATTCTTCGTGTCCTTTATGCGAAAATTCGCTGTCAAACTACAATAAACTGGTTCAGTGTTCGACCTGTTCCATACGTTTGTGCGAGTCGTGTGCAAAAGTCGTACAACTGGATCGACAGAAACGATACAGAGGTTATCGGCTGGAATTCCCGGGCCATATCTGCGCGCAGTGCTACAGGGTGGGCGCAAGGGAAAGGAAGGATAGGATAGACCGTAGGATCACAGCGGCACTGTCGGCAGAGGAAGAAATCGAATTGATGGAAACATATACCGCCGAAGAACGAAAATTTATCGCAGAAGGCAGAATGCACTTCGAAACGGGGGAGTTCGCGAAAGCTCTGGAGAAGTTCGACAGCGCTTTATCGATAAACGAGAACAATCTTCTTGCGCAGGAGGGGCGGTGGACAGTTTTAATAGTACTGGAATATTACGGCGAGGCCGTGGAATTTCTGGAAAAAATCTTAGGGTCGAGACCCGACCTTGCCCATGTCCACATAATACTCGCCGAGGCTCTCTTAAAATCTGGAAAAAAGGACCAGGCAAAGGCAGTTCTCATCCGGCGGACCCGAACGGACGGCGCGGACCCCCTGCCCTGGCTGAAACTGGGCGAGTTCTACATTCTCGAAGGCGCCATACAAAAATCGGTTTCTTTATGTAGAAAAGCGGCTGAGTTGGACGCGGAGAACCGATTTCCCGAGCCATACATTTATCTTGCGTCGATAATGCTCGAAAACGGGGATTACAGAAATACAGAAATGTATATCGAAAGAGGCCGGGAAATTGATCATGACAATGCCCGGCTTCGGGAATTGACAAACGAGCTGAAGGGGATGCAAGATGTTTGCCGGGATCAACTGAGTGAGAATCTTTCAAACCTCGAAGAGTTTTCTGCTGTCGAGGGTGATAATAAGGAGAAAATAGCAGGAGTAATAAAGGAGATCGGCGACGGCTACAGGGCACTGGGCGAGACGGGGAAAGCTGATGAATTTTACAGAAAATATCTGGATATAAAGCCGGGGAACGAGGGAGTGGTGGCGAAGCTGGAAACGCTAAGACGGAGATGAGCAGGGGATCGGCTTTTCTTTAACCTGACTTTCGGAGTTTAAATACTCCCTTTTG
>JASLWR010000094.1 GCA_030740765.1 Thermoplasmatota archaeon | reverse complement strand
GCTATGATTGAAGGAATTGCGAAGAAGCAATGGACATGGAAGGATTTTTTAAGTTATAGTTTTGCGGTGTAAATGAGAACAGTACCGAAAATTCTTCTGCTGTCGCAGAAGCCGGGGGCAAGCCCCCTTTTTCTTTGGAGCTTTTGATTTTGGGGTCGGCCCTGCGTACTTTAACGTCGCAGGCCCTTTAAGATAGAAAAGAAAATATTATAAAGAACAACGTGAACAAGGTGTCAAGGCTCGTACATAACTATTTATAACATGAAGCGGCATCTGCGTTACACGCGATACCGCGCACATTGCTAAGCTGAAAACTTCGACTTTCTGTCGAACTTTTCACCGTTGACAATATGCACAATATCGCATGTCTATAGCATTTATTAACTTACAGGAGCGATTCGGATGGCATACAAGGTAAGAATGGTCGAGATGGCTGGTAAACTGTATTTGGAGATACCTTCGGAGGTCCAAGAAGACCTTGAGATAAACCCCGATGGGTTGGCATCCGTTAAGGTGTATAACAGGCGCTCGTTTCTCGTGGAAATAAACGTCAGCGCAGATGCAAAGAGATCAAAATGCGAGTCGTGCCTCCAGAGAGATGGGAAATTCATGTGTAAATTATGCAAGCATTGGATCTGCTCGTCGTGTTTCTGGGAAATGGGAGGCATCTGCCGCAAGTGCATGGGAAAGTGAATCGGGTGCATCCGAATGATAACCATCAATGCCAGCTCCCAGGATGCTGTGGTGCTTCGTTATCTGCTGGAAAAATATCCCGTGACCGTGAAGGAACTTGCTGATATGCTTACGCTTCCAAAAAGAACGTTGGATCAAGTTATAAAGCGGCTGAAACGGAGAGGCATTATCGTGTTGGAGCCGCTGCCCGGCAAGACCTATGTGCGGTTGGTGCGTCATGATATCAAGTTCGTCGGCATCAATCCATCACAGAGAAAGGCATTGAAACATACCGGTAAAAGTGGGAAAAAGGGAGCTGAGGCGGAAGATGTGTCAATGGCATATCAATGATACGATTTTTGAATATTAATATGGTATGGTTGGTTTGAATGTCACAAAAAAAATTACCGAAAGACGTTGTGAACATCCAAAAACCTTTGATAAAAGCCCCGCGAATTCTCTTACATATCTGCTGCGCACCATGCTCTACCTACTCAATAGATCTATTAAGATCGGAGGGTTGGAAGGTCACGGGGTATTTTTACAATCCAAACATCTATCCGTTCGAAGAATTCGAAATAAGACTCGATGCTGCAAAGCAATACTCTGAAAAGGTGAGAATTTCTCTCGAGATAGGTGGCCATGATAATGATCAATGGGAGGTGGCAATAAAGGAATACGCCCATCTTGGGGAAGGATCCCGAAGGTGCCGGGAATGTATTTCATTCAGACTGGAAAACTGTGCGCGTCTTGCGGCCGACTTGAAATTCGATGCCTTCGCCACAACACTCACCATTTCGCCCCACAAGAACAGCAAAACTATTTTCGAAATTGGCGGCGAAATGGGGGAAAGATATGGTGTGAGGTTCGAGCCCTACAATTTCAAGAAAAAGGACGGTTTAAAAAAAAGCATTTTCATATGTCGGGAGCATGGGATACAAAGGCAGGATTACTGCGGCTGTAGGTATTCACTGAAAGAAAAGGAAAAGGTCCGAAAAGAAAGGCCGCCGAAAAATAGTTAATTGCTTTTCTTCGCCTTGTCCTTCAGGCGTTTCGAGCGGCCTTTTGCGTTAAATCCTGTTGTGATGTCGAGAAATTTATTGTATTTTTTCCTGGAATCCATACCGGTCTCGACATCAACATCCGGGTCCATTGTGGTATCCACCATCATCGTGCTCTTGTCCTTCACCCAGGCAATGAGAGGAGAGAGGGCCCCGTATTTCACGTGGCATTTGCCGTTTTCCTGCGAAACGTATGATTCTCCAAACACATCTTTCATAATTTCGAATAGCTTTGTCCCCTCGACATTCTTATAGTTACCTCGTTTTATATCCTGCTCCATCATTTTTAACACCCAGGTGATTCGTCGGTCTTTGAACGGTGAACCTCCATCTTGTGATTTATAATTTTGGGATATACCACAGGTTAAATTAAATAACATTTGTGAAATAATAGTTTGTCAGGATTATTGTTTATAAAAACAAGGTGGTAAGAAAAATGGAGTTGAAAGATCATATCACGAAGTTACTTGCGTTCATCATTATTTTATTACTTATCGCTAATTTCAACTTTCTGTGGGATATTGATCATGCGGGATCAGATGGATATGAGTCTTCGGTACATATGGATGACCATTGCCCGGATAAAAATCCTGTACCATCTCCATTCTCTACCACTTCTCAAAAGGATACACGTGCAGTCCGTAATTATCTTGAGGACCTTAACGCGCAGTACAACTGGATAGATATAAGTCAGACCGGCACGTCGATCTTCCTGAGCGACGACGATTACGAGCAGGTAAACATGGGGCTAACCTTCAATTTTTATGACACGCCCTTCACCTCCTGCTTCATCTGTTCCAACGGCATGATCGTTTTCACTAACACCAGCCGTCCAAGGGAATTCGAGAACGAACGGTTCCCATCGAACGTGTTTACATATTTTATCGCTCCGTTGTGGGATGACCTTTATCCTCCTGAAGGGGGATCCATATACTACAAGAAGCTAACGAACCCTGACCGTTTTGTGGTATCCTATCAGGGGATTCACCACATCGACGATTGGGGTGGTGGTGGGCAGGGCAACATATTCCAGGTAATATTGGATGCCAGTACGGATATGATAACATTCAACTATCAGACCCTCTGGGGCCAGAATTCTCCCACCGTGGGCTTGAACATGGGCGACGGAACCTATTTCAACATGCCTTTCTTCAACCAGAATCCTCCCGGTTTGCCCCGTTCACTCAAATTCTTCACCACCATACCCCCGGTACCGGACGGCATGGCCCTTCGCAGTGCGGACGGTTATGGTAATATTTGTTACACGGAGTATAGGCTGTACACCCTTGGGATCAATATGACAACGTACGAGGGCCTGGATGATATCTCCGATCTGAAGATAAAACTGGATTACAACAATACGAACATAACGCTTGGTTACAACGGCACATATCGTAAATTCTACAAGGAAGGCGACCCGCAAGAACACATCCACCTTCTCGATACTTCCTCTTACCGGAATGACGGTATCGACAAGTGGTGGTTGTATTTCAACGTAACTTTCAACTTTACCTTTCCCCACGAAGATAAGATAGACTGCCTAATCAGGACGGCTGGGAAATGCGGGATCACCCTTGATTACTGGTTCTCAGGTGTCTTCAGGGTTGAGAACGACCTTGAGTTTCAGGGTACTCCTGCATTCGAGGGAGAATATCAGGGTGTGCTAAATGAGAATGATTGGATACGCGGAGGGGAGATGATATCGGCATCCGGTCTCAGGGTGATCTACCAGAATTCGGCAGGGGTGATTCCCGATGACGAGTATTTCGACATCAAGGTGTATGACAAGGCGGGAAATGCCTGGTGGGATAACGAATCCAGCGGGGAGCAGTTTGCCCTGAATATAACTGCTAAGGACGAATCCGATATTGATGAGGAATACACTATTACCATGGAAAACATACCTGACGCGGGAGAATGCGCCCAGGACCTGATCTTCCCGTTAAAGGTGGATGGCGACGACCCGGATCCTCCTGATAATCTGGTATGTCATGCAAAGAGCTTCAAGAACGATGAAACTGAATACACTAACGAATCCACGGCCTACGTGACATGGGACTCCGTGGAGGATGCTCACTCGGGCCTTAAAGGGTATTACCTATCACAGTTGGACGAATCGGGAACGCTCAACGGGACCTTCATCGAAGATACTCAGAAAGAAGTGGACCAGCTCAAGGAAGGACTTGCTCCCGTTTACGTCTGGTGTGTTGACAACGTGGGGAATATAGGTGAAGCCTCCGCTTCGGAGATCATGGTCGATAGGACCGGCCCCATATTCAGGAACCTGACGCCTGTTGATGGTGAGTGGCATTCACAAAGAAGTGTGGAATTCTCGGTGGAGATATGGGACCTGAACGGATCGGGGGTGGACGGCAGCACCGTTGAGTATGCACTGTCCACAGAGGGTCCATTCAGCTATTCCTTCTGGGTTCCCGTGTGGGTGGACCCGGTGGCCGAGTTCGTGAATCCTTCCCTCAACTATAAATTCGGGGAAGGGGACGGCAATTACGTGAAATGGCGGGCAAAGGACATGGCTGCCAACGGTTATATGGAATCCGCACCGGTGAACATCAAAATTGATACCACCTATGTAGATTTTGCCACCGAACTCACTGAACAGGTGGATTGGTACGATTCCAGTGAAATCACAACAGGTATTTACGTCAGGGACCTCGGAAGCGGCGTGAATCTGAGCTCTTTCGAAGTAAGGATATCCACTGCGGGGTCCACCGGTTTCGGGGAATGGATGCCAGTGGATGTGGAAGACATTACCGAAGCGGACATTGAGGACTCAAGGGTTGGATCCACGGGTCTGTCCACCGATGACTGGTCCGACGAGGGGGCTTATAAGATAACGACCACCTTTACATATGCAGAAGGGGCCGACAACTACATCATGTTCCGCGGAACGGATATGGTGGGGAATCCACTTGGTTCATCGGAGAAATTCAACCTTAAGGTAGACACCTCTCGTGTATATTTCAGACAGTTCACCCCCGGGGAGGACGAGTACTCCAACAAACGGGAAGTGGAATGTTTCATCGAGCTGAAGGACGACGGGTCCGGGGTTGATCCAAAAACGGTTGAATATTCCGTTGCGAATGAGGCGGGGGACACCGGGGTGGGGGGCGACGAAAAGAAATTTGGGCCCTGGAAGAAGGCTGTGAACGTGGTTGTGGGCAACCCGACCCAGGTTTCAATGGATATCGAATTCGAGTGGGGGCGGGACAACTTCATCAGGTGGCGAGCGGACGATCTGATTGGTTCCGGCTATAATATATCCCCTTCGTACAGGATATGGGTCAACTCCAACCCGGAACCCGTAATTTCCCTGCCCAAGGACGGTTTCAATACGTATGATGACATGGAAATATTGTTTGATGCTTCGAATTCCAGCGACATGGACGGCGACGCGATCAATTTCACGTGGTATACGAACCGGAGCAAGAACGTACCGCTGAGTACCGAATCGCTCTTTAGGGAAAAGCTTGCGGCGGGACATCATCTTATTACTTTACATGTGGATGACGGACATGGGAACAATCTTACCAGTACGATAAAGGTGAACGTGAAAGAAAGAGACGATGGGAGTGGCGATCTCTTTGGTTTTTCATCGGACGGCACGGTCCTATGGCTTATTATCGGTCTATGTATACTCATACTGATAGCGGCTATTTTGATACTCTTCTTCGTTGTGCGTAAAAAAGGAGCCAAGGACGGTAAAGAAAAAGAGTTAATGAGTCCTCCCGGACCTCCTGGTCTGGAACCGGCAACGGCAGTTGAGCAGGAACGGTTTCACCCGCCCATGGAAGATCAGGAAGGGCCGAGAAGCTTCCCGCCACCGCAGGATATTTATGTACCCGCGCCTGGAACAAGCGTGGAAACACAGGGTGAAATTCCAGGCCCACTTCCCGAGCTTTCTGCCGGTGATTCCACTGAGGGGGATCAATTGGCCCTTCCCGCGTGGTCGGAGAATGTGCAGCCCGTTGAACCAGCACCGATTAAAGCAGTTGGAACTCCCCCTCAGGCTGTGGCAAGTACTTCTGCCGAACCTACCGAGGCCGCAGAGCATGTCGCTATCGCCGAGAAGGATGGAGTGGTACCTGGCGCGGAGGCCCCCGCAAAAACGTCTTCCAGTATTGGCGACGCCCTGGAAGCATGGTCATTGGATTTCGAGAAGAAAACTCCCGCTCCCAAGCCCATAGTGGAAGCATCGTCCATGAACGAGCCTTGGCCTGATATTGGGAATTTTCCGACAGTTAGCTCCGAGGGGCCGGAGGCATCATCTCCCACTGAAGCGGTGGCAGAGACCACAGAGGATGAAGTACGGGAAGTAGTTCTCACATGCTATTCATGCAGCAGTGATTATGCGGCTTCCATCAGTGAATTACCCATAATCGTAGTGTGCCCGCACTGTGGTACGGAAGGACAGATAGACTCGCTCTAGGTCAGGATGTCCGTGGCGGTACTGGATTTTATTTATTACGCGCGAGTTGATGTGCTTTGTAGTTTTTCATCTCACCATAAACCTTATATAATTGTCCCAAGAACGTTCCAATCTCCTTAATATAAGCCTCGGCCATACCATCATTATACCAAAAGGTGATTGTGATGGTACAGAAAAAAGTTATCAAAAAAACTCGGAAAAATGAAAAGAAAATGGAACGCGAAGTTAAACTGATCCTCGGTGGGATCGGTGCGATCGCCCTGCTGCTTGCGGGGATCATTGTGGTACTGACGGTTGATTTCGGACCCGAAGAAGTAATTCCGGAACCGGAGAAGCATCCGAATCTATTTATCGACGAGGTAAGGTTCGTAAATTCGAAATCGAACACTAGATCGAACGAAGACGACCACACTGTTGAAGCCACTGTGTTCTTCACAAATAACGGGGATGCGACATCGAAGGGCGTCGAACTGGAGATATTTGCCATGGTGACCAAGACGAACATGGCCGAGGACAGCGAGAGCGTAAAGGTGGGTGACGTAGCATCCATGAAGACGAAAAAGGCCACTTTCAACCTGGATCTGCCTAAGGGCAACGAGTACAAGATAGATCTTCTAGTGTTCGAAGATGGGATGATCACGAAAAAAGGCTACGGGACGGTTAAGATCGAGGAGGAGACGGATGTATCGGCACAGCAGTTCAAGACGACTGAGTCAAATAAAAATTGGAATAGTACAGGTCCCAACAATTACGTCGATGTAGAAGAGGATAGGGGTAAGGAAGCAGCAGATTCGGGAGCCAGTATAATGATTGTATTTCTCGTCCTCGCCATAATCTTCGTCATTGTTGTCCTATCAATTTGGGCTGCAAGAAGAAAGGAGCACAGTAACGAAAATACTGACAAAGAAACACATGATATAAACAACGGTATCCCAAAATACTGAATTGGAAAAAACGGATGAAAACTTAAACTGTTTAAAGAGGGGTTATACTCCTCTTTTTTCCATTATTTATTGATGGAGAATACCATTAAATAAACCGACAGTAATAACTTACAATAATATGAAGGAGGAACCATGATAGCGTTTTCAAAGAAGAAATATCATCATTTACTTGTTATCATATACATAATAATTATTCTCTCGGTCACCAATCTCTCCTCTGCTGATGCAAAAGGTGTGACCGTCGGAGGATTCGTTTGGGATAAAAAAGACAAACCCGTAAAGGAGGCCGAAATAGTTTTGTCTGAAATAAATGGGTCTTATCAACAAAGTAATCTCACAAATGAATTTGGAGAATATCGTTTCTATAACGTACCTCAAGGTAATTATTCAATATCCTGTTTCTATAAAGAGAAATTATATTATAAAGTAAATCAAACTATAAATTTCTCGGCTTATGTCAATAGAAGTTTTAAAATTCAATGGGACACTAACAGCACAGGTCCCAACAATAACGTCGATGTAGAAGAGGATAGAGGTAAGGAAGCAGCCGATTCCGCAGCCAGTATATTGATTCTATTCACTGTCGCCACTATTATAATTCTTCTCCTTTCCCTCGCCATCTTCTCCCGCATCCGCAGAAGCCAGTTGCTCAAACACGACACCCGGCAGCGCATCTGCTCTCACATCCAGGAGAACCCTGGCAAGCATTTCACTGCCCTCAAGAACGAACTTGCCTTATCCGCCGGCGTGATGACTTATCACCTCGACCGTCTTGAAAGGGAGAATTTCATACTTTCGCGGATGGAAGGAAAGTTCAAGCGCTTCTACCCGCCCCGCTGGGATCATAAACCGGAGCTCCACATAACGCCGATACAGGAAACGATACTGGAGCAGATCAAAAAGCAACCTGGCATATCACAGAGCGACATTACAAAAAAGATCGGTCGGAACAGGAAAGTGGTGAACTACCAGGTGCATCAGCTGGAGGATATGGACCTAATCGCCATTGAGAAGGACGGTAGGGAATCAATGTGCTATTTCGTCAGGAATGCGTGATGGACGAATTCAGCAGTTATTTCGGTTCTGGTCGTCGGTTGACAACAACCGACAAGGGGGGCAAGCCCCCTTTCATTTATTTTTTTATTTTTTTGGGGGCCGGGCCGCCGTTTGCTGAAGCTCGGCGGCCCTTTTAAGATTGAAGAAATAATCATCTCAAAGGATTGTTAGCTCCCGAGATGGGGAATTCGTCGCCCATTAATCGTAATCCAAATGCTGTATAATAATCCTGGATGACTAACGAGTATTGGGATGATTAAGCTTAAGTTGACCCTTACTAAACTCTTGAAAGACCTGCAATCTTTTATATTATCAAGTACATGGGGGTTTTGTACTATTTACGGTGATCATATGGAACCACAAAGGGAAGGAACGAATCCAAAGAGCGAAATGCCGGGTACTGGCTATTACACTTTTCTCGTAGTATTTGGAATAATTCTCATGATCGCAGGAATCGTAACGGGTGTCATGTTGATGAGAGATCCTGAAGATTCCGCCGTTCATACTCTGAATTTCCGAAAACTTAACTCGTATGCAAGAACTCTAGAAAAAGGTCATTACCAGATATGGTACGTTGACATATACGGTGAGTACGATCTGGTGGAGGGGAATGACCCTGGAGAAGTGTATGTGAAGGATTCCAGTGGAGGTAACGTTCTCCTCATTGAGGAAGACGCTTCCATAGAGGGGGAATACGATGAATGGGTGATATTCGCCTCCTTCGAGGCAGAGGAAACGGGGGAATATACTTTCACAACCTCCAAGGCCGTTGAGATATACATAACTACGCCTTACTTGGAGGAACCCTACTATTATACTCTAGTGCCCTTTGCAATCGGCTGTGGTGGTGGATTGGCGCTGATGTATGTGGGCATTGCTTACATAAAGCGTATTCAACAGATGAGAGAAGCGGAAAAAAAGGCCAAGATAGAGTATTGGCAGGGTTGATCTCCGAACCCATGCACATGGGGGATGACATCTCGGTAATCCCCGGCGTCTGATCTCTTAATGTTATCCTTTTTTCTGTAGTTTTTTGGAATTTCCAATGAGCTTTTCGTAGTATTCCGAGCTCCCCGTTTCGAGAATTTCCAGAATTATATCCTCTGTAACCTGGCCCACACCGCTTAGCTTTTTTAGGTCCCCCTTGATGGAAGACAGCGGTTCATCCAGCTTGGAGATCGAATGAGCGGCATAACCATAGGGCGATCTTCTCCGTTCCAGTTTAAGAATATAGTTGGAGTGACCCCCTAATCATGGACAATGAGTTAAGCAACATGAACACCATGGGGGTGTCATATGGGAAAGAAACGAAAAAGGTAC
>JASLWR010000093.1 GCA_030740765.1 Thermoplasmatota archaeon | reverse complement strand
TTGGGATCATTGCCAGGGCCAACAACCTGGAGGGTTTGTTCTCCCTTTGCTGTTCGGGATTGGTGGAAGTGATAGCGGGTAGATCGATAGAAAAGCTTAATGCGGACTTGGGAAACGGTTTGGACCGTCGTCATCTGGAGCTGAAGATGAACGGACATGATCTGGAAAATTTGCTGGTTACCTTCTTGACAGAAATCCTTTATCGTCTTGAGGCTGATAACCTGCTAGTGTTATCATCCTTTGTGAATCTGAACCTCGAAGAAAACAGTTTGAGAGTATCTTTCGAATGTGTCGAATACGATTCCGAAGAACATGGTTATTTCAGGGAAGTAAAGGCAGTGACCTATCACCAGATAAGCATTGAGAAATGTGAAGACGAGACCTGGGCAGCAAGAGTAATATTCGATCTTTAACCAATCTATTCTATAATTTTTTGGTAAATTTGTCAAGATTCGCACTTATGACAGTATAATAAAAAATAGGAAGAACTCCTTTATATGCGAAGAATTGATATAACTACGGTTATTTTGTAATATTCGTGGCCTTCTTATGACTAAAAAGGGTAAGACAAAGCTACTCGCAAAAAACAAGCCCCTTCAAGCTTCAGGGAAAAAGAAGGGATCTATTACTCACAATAAGAGCGGATCTGCAGACGATAAATCCGAAAATTTTGAAACAATCTCTGATATGGAATTGTCTGTCGATGAAGCAAGCTCATCCGGACTTAATACTACAGCCGAGTTGGAAGAGGATAACAACTTGAAGAAGAACACAAAGACGAAAGACACAATTTCCGGGCTTCCTGAAGAATCCGAATCCATGGTGGAAAAAGGGGAAATGCAAAAGGAAGAAACTGATGTTGTGGGGGAAATTGGAGGGAGCGAAGATGCGGTTGATAGTGAGACAACAGTGAAAGGAAAGATGGAAGAATCGGAGAAGGATGAGGAAAAGATGGAAGAATCGGAGAAGGATGAGGAAAAGATGGGGGACGTGGAGCTTGAGAAAGAAACTACGGAGGAAGTAGAGATAGAGAAAGGAAAGGGCGATGAAGTGGTAGACGTGAAAGGAACGGTGGAGGAAGTTGAAATAGAGAAAAGAAAGGCCGATGAAGTTGAGATCGAGGGTCCTGAGACTGATAAATGTGAAACGGACCATCCCAAACCAATCTCCGAGCCCCGTTCGGGCGACATGGAATTTCCGGAGATCAGCATCGGGAAACTCTACGGTCCTCCCAAGAAGCGAACACCACGTGAAAAGGCACGTGTTTATCTTACAACGGTCGTGGTGGCCATACTGGTCGGTCTGTCCATTTTTTCATATATTCGTTTTACAGCTCCCGTAACAGGTTTCGATTCGGATGGCGATGGAATGCCTGATGCTTGGGAGAAAGAACACGGATTTGATCCCAATGATAATTCGGATGCCAAGCAGGATGGTGACGGAGATGGTCTTACAAATCTGGAAGAATATCGATATAATATACCAAACTCCTTCAAGGAAAAAAAGATATGGTGGGGGGGAACCGATCCCAGAGATCCGGATTCCGATTCGGATAAGATGATGGATGGGTGGGAGGTTCGCAATAATTTGGATCCCCTGAATGAATACGATGCAATATTGGATCCCGATAATGACGGTGTGGTTTTTACAGTTAACAATGTAACATTGAATTTGGATTTCTCCAATCTCAAAGAGTACCAAGCTGAAACCGATCCCATCGATCCGGATACCGACCATGACGGAATGTTAGACGGGTGGGAAGATTTTTTCAAACTATTTCCCTTAAGTCCCATTGACGCGGAGAAAGACAATGACGGGGACGGTCTGCTGAACTCCTGGGAATTCAGCAACGGAACGAATCCTTCCAATAACGATACCGATTCGGACGGTCTCGACGACCTTTTAGAACTTATTAGCTATGGGACGAACCCATTACTACGTGATACGGACGGGGATGGGATGCCGGATGGCTGGGAAGTGCATTACGGACTGAATCCCCTGGACGGTAATGATGAGAATATGGACGGTGACGGTGACGAACTAGCGAACTGGAGAGAATATTATCACGGCACGAACCCATACAATAACGATACGGATTCCGATAAAATGCCGGACGGTTGGGAGGTTGAAATGGGATGGGATCCCGAAAATGGAACAATGGAGATCGACCCTACAAATCCTGACGGAGCCGGTGACCCTGACAAAGACATCCTATCCAATCTCGAAGAGTTTATAAGATTTATTGACCCCCTAGATTACGATACTGACAAGGATGGGTTGAACGACGGCCTTGAAGCTGTGATCGGATTTCCGGGAAAGCTTGTTGACGGAGTTTTCCTGATCGATGACCTAACAAACAGATACTTCACAGATCCGATCTCCCCAGATACTGATCACGATGGTATTAACGATCTCGAGGAGACGAGAGGAGGGACCAATGCATCTAACGCCGATAGCGACGGAGATGGTCTCGATGATAATGAGGAGCAAGACACCTATCATACCAGCCCGGTTCATGCGGATACGGATTGGGATCGATTGACGGATTGGGAAGAAGTAAAAGGCACCATCGGTTATATTACAAATCCCCAACTTCAGGATACCGACGGAGATGGATTGAGCGACGGCGATGAGGTATTGACCGATTATCTACCATACAAGGATGTTAAGGGTTTGTTCCCGGGTCACCCGGCAAACCCGCTGCTTAGGGATACCGACGGAGACGGCATGCTTGACGGGTGGGAAGCGGAACACGGTTTAACGAGAGTTATTAGAAACGATACCGGTCCCAATTTGATCCTGGAATATTCTGCTGAAATTGGCCTTTCGACCTGGTTCGATAAGGATTACGTTTATCTGAAATATAACTGGGATGGTAATAGTTGGGAGGAATTTTTGGACCGTGACGGCGACGGTCTGATCGACCCGGAACTGCCACCTGTCTACATCATCAATCCTGTTCTTTCAATGGACAGGCTCTATGATCCCGATAATGACGATATCTACAATTATGAGGAGTATGGTCGATTCCGGGAAATTACTGGAATGGATAACAGCACGGATCCTTTGAAGGTGGATTCAGACGGCGATGGCATGCCCGATAGCTGGGAGTTGGAATACTTGACTTACTTCCCGGATTCTGGAAAGTGGGGTCCAAATCCTCTCCGATGGGACTCCTGGGATGACCCGGACAAAGACGGCTGCCACTATGAGATCGACGGCAAGGAGTATTACCATCCATTCGTAAATATTGAGGAATACTGGTGGTCCAACTTTTATTCCAATCACTGCTCACCAAACTCAAGCGATGTGGACGATAACGGAATCCCCGATGGCGAAGAAATTTGGAAACATTCTTATGATGGTGGTATATCATCGGGTGATGGTCTCGCAAACGGTTGGGAATGTCTTTTCGGTGCCTACAATCTCTATATATATGGGCCTAAAGATTATATTCCATCCAACATCATGCCTCTCCATTTCAATCCCTTCACTAATGACAGCAATGGCGATGGGGTTCTGGACAGAGATGATGACCCAGACGGTGATAATTACAGCAATCAGCAAGAATTTTTTGGAAAGACAGATCCCTCAGACCCTCTGAGCTTTCCACTCAGATCCAGGGCCGGTGAAGATGAATATCATCAAATTGCGTTATCCCAAAACAGAGCGAATGGAGTAAGCCTTGAAAATACAGGTGCCAGGTGGTTGGATTGCACGATTATCTTTATTGGAATCATCATTGTAATTTCAAGAAAACGGTCTTTCTCATAAGGACCATTGGAGATACTTTCGAGGAAGGATTTATAAAACCGTCTGTATATACCACGTCAAAATTTAACGTATGAATTTGTAAAAAATCGGCTTTTTAATTGAATGATTATCTGGTGAAATCGAAATGACCTTGAAATGTGCTGTTTTAACGTGTGAAAATGGAACGGAATCAATAGTAGCTGAGATCCAACAATTGAAGGAGAAGGGTTTGGATCTGGTGGAACTGAGGTTGGACCGGTACCTGTTCATGAAAGATACTGCCGCGGATTCCTCTGACGCTCCAAGTGAAGAAGTGACTGCTGGTGAAGAAAAGACTGAGGGTGTTTCGGAAAACGTCCCCGTGGTCGAAGTGACCTTGGAGGAAGAAAAAGCCAAGGATGTCTCGAATGAAGAATCCGAGACTATCGAGGTTCTGATCCCCGTTACTGAGGAATCTGAGGATGACACCGGAGATGTGGACAATGATCCGGCAGCGGTGGAAATCGAGGAAGCAGAAAAACTTAAGGAAAAAATTCCGAAACCCACTGTTGAGCAGTTGGAAGATGTAATTCATAAAAGCTCAATACCTGTTCTATGTTCAGTGCAACGCAAGGGGAACGGCGGCTGGTTTGAAGGAGATCTTGATGAAAAGCGGTCTCTTCTGGGAAAGATAATCGAATATTCCCCTTCGTATCTGGAGGTGGAATTGGATGATATTCAAATAGACAAGACCTTTATGGATATTCTGGAAGACGCAAGGAAAAAATCCATCAAGGTTATTATCTCCAAGTATAATGCGGAAGGATGCTACAACGAGGAGGAATTCGAGTACGTTCTTCGATCAATGTACGAAATGAACGGTGATATATACAAGATCTGCTGTAACATATCGAGCTTTACCCATCTGGCAAATATTTTTTGCTCAGCTTTCGAAATGAGAAAGGAGGAAAAATCCTTCACATTTCACGGAATCGGAAAACTGGGTAATAAATGCGCCCAATATGCACCGCTCCTAGGATCGGTGATGGCATTTTGTTCACCTGGCAAGGATGAGACCCCTGATAAGAGCCTGGTGGATATCGATCTCCTGAACGAGCAGTGGAATATTCTGACGGGGAAAGAAATATAATTTTAAATAATATAATGTCCTGTCGAAATCTATCCAACTTTCAAGGAAGAAAAGGCCAGCCTTCTCTTGTAAGTGAAAATTCGAAATCGGGATTACCGGTGGTTTTATGAACACCACAGATCTTTTTGCAGTAATAACGGTTATTGAGATCATAATAATAATTTTATTCGTATTTATACTGCCGAGAATGAAGAAGGCAATGGTCTCCATGATATTGGCCATGGGGATCATGGCAGTTTTTATTACCCACGTTATTCTGGATTCACGTATATTAGGTGGTGAAGTACCGTTTTTCGGCGGTGCTTCGGAGAATTTCCGGCTTCCCTTATTGTGGGGCCAGCTAGGTTTTAGAGTATCTGACGTACTTGAGGGACGTGAGCTCTATACGTTAGTGACGGCACTTTTCGTACATGCTGATATTCTTCATCTTATAATGAATCTGCTCGTACTCCTCTTGCTGGGAGTCCCCCTTGAGCAGAAGATCGGGGCCAGAAACTTTGCGATCCTTTTTTTCGCAGCGGGCATCGGTGCAGGATTGATAAAACTTCTGTTGGTGGCACCCTTTGGTGATATTAATTCAGGTTTAAATACCATAATCAATCCAAATTCCACGGGTATCGGTGCATCCGGAGCAATATTCGGCGTACTGGGCGCATTCGTGGCGCTCTATCCTAAGGAAAAAGTGATATTTCCATTGATCCTTATCAGACCTTGGCCTGTCTTTATCATTGCATTGATATATGGTGGTTCTGAAACTATTATGGTACTTCGTGGTGTTGAGGACGGAGTCGGGCACCTTACTCATTTTAATGGTCTGATCGTGGGGGTCGGAGTCGCATTGATGATGAAAAAAATGAAAATGATCGCAGGAAAGAGAAAATGGAAAAAATCGGATAAAAACCTTGTATCCGAGCTTGGAAAGATGGCTGTAAGCGACAATGACAAAAAGACAGTCCGGAAGATAGAGAAGGCCGATTTGCCGGAAATAAGGGTTGCATGGGTGGAGCATTTCCTTGAAAACGCAGCCTGTCCCCGTTGTGGTACCGGTTTTGAGGCAGTTGACAAAAATGAATGTGATTGTGGTTACGTGTCCCTTGGAGACTGGAAGATGAAGGACCACTAAAATACAATCAATAATTACCATCACGGGTGAAACCGTCGCATAACTCTTCCACGTCAATGGTTTTCTTACCTCTCGCATCTGCGAGTTCGTCGGCTTTTCTTATAATATCTCTGATCCGTTTCTGGTCGATCACCATTTTTATCGACTGGACCAGATTCTTTATTTCGGCATAGCGCTCCTGGGTCATAGCCTCCTCCAAATGAAAGAGAGTTTCGTTCATCTCTTCTTCAAGGAACTCTCTCAATTCGTCGATGGCATTATCATTGATCCTTTTCTTGGTGTAGAGTAAGGCAATATGTTTCAGTTCTTTGTTACCCATGAAGAGATTTTGGCCAATACCCATGGAAATAACATCGTTGGAAGCTTCGCTCTCATCGTTTCCCTTTATTATCTTGGAATTATCCACCACGCAACTGATGTGATCTCTTTTTATGGTCCTCATGTTCTTGGCCAGGGCAAGACCGGCTGCGCCCCTTATCAATTCCTTAATGAGTGATTCCGTCTCGGTTTTTATGGTAATCGCTGCAGCGGCGCTCTGATTGAGTTGGGTCATTTCACCCATTATCCCCTTCACTCTGTTCAGTGATAGTTGTGGATTCTCCGGATCAAGTATTGTCTTTGCGTCAGGATACGCCAGGATAGTCGCTTCCTCCATTCTCTTTGTGGACAGACGAATCCATTCTTCTGCGATTTCCTTTAAAAGTTCTTTTCCGTCATTTGAGATATTGAAACCGGTCACACTCTTGCAGACATCTGTCACCCTTCCAATCGAAAGACCTTTTGTTATCCAATCAACTCCCATATAAAGTCAATATTGCTTGAGTAATAGATGGTAGTGTTAAGATCTGAACTGTCTTTGTAAAGATAACCGTCTCTTATAGTAAATATGTCCCCTTCTTGGTCATACGCTATTGTAAATAACATATCACTGTATGATTCGTTGAATTCGTCATTATCACCCACGGTGTCCCACGTGGTACTGAATACCGACAAAAAGTCATTGTCCCTGCTATAGTAATTGAACAGGTCCCCACCCCACCCTGCGGCTGCGTTTGCTGCACTATCGCTGGTCATATCCATTCCAATCAGGCTCATTAAGGAGGATTCTATATCAATGCCTAAATGCAGGTCAAGCATCTGGGAGATAAAATACTCTCCAAGGGTTTCGCTTACTATCAGGTCGAATCCTGTCAATGGGAGTTCGAAATTTATTTCCACAGGCTCCTCTTTTGATAGGTATTTTTCATAATGAAGTATCTGCTCGGAAGAACTTGGTGGACTTTCATATAGTTGGTTGACACTTTTCCAGGTACCATCGTCATATGCTTCCTCCACAAATGACAGACCATTTATATAAGGGAACATGGTAAGCGAGCTGAGCGCCTTGTTCCCCTCTACATTTGTAGAACTGCTTAATGCACTTCCCAGTGTCATGGTTGCGTCCAGCGTCAGAAATAGCCTCTCCTCCCAGGACATCTCGGAGACATATTGGTTCATCACAAGGCTTGCATCTCCTTCTACCACTGATAATCTTGCCAGATGCTGGTCATATGACATATTTTCAATAAAAACGTTCAAGTCGAAATGCTGGTCCTGGAGAGCGTGGGTGAATTCGTGAGATAGTATATAATTAACGTATGGTGAAAAGTGATTTCCAATGACGTACATCTCTTTCGTATCCGGATCATAAAAGCCCGCGATCTGGTCCACTGATGATTCCAGAGATATGTTTAAAAGATCGAAATCATCATCGACAATGAACATACTACGATATATCGTCTCATCACGCTCGATCCTTTCCTTCTCCCCGTCAGTGATTAGTTTATCCAAATAATCAAGTAATTCTTCCTTGCTCATGATCTGGGGTGGAATATCCTTCTTTGCCTTGAGATCCCTGATCTCACCCACATCGTCAATACTAATATAGTTCGTACCAGTATTTGAATTATAGTAATAATATGCTGATACGGATATAACGATAATAATTATGACCAATGCAACAAAAAAAAGTGACCGACCCCTTTTCTTGTCCTTCTTTTCTAACTGTCTCTCACGTTTTTTTTCTTCTTTCATGTTTGTATGCTCAAAGTAATAATTGCAACTGGGACAGAATTTTTTTTTGCCTTCATACATAAATACTGGCTGTTTGCATTTTGGGCATTTTGGTATCAACGTTTCGGTCTTGCCCTTTTTTGCCTTAGGCATAATATCCACCCTTTAAATTGTCAATACTTTAATGAACATCATGATATAAAAATGAATCAGTCAGATATACATCCGCAGGAATCCTCTTCGGTAACCCCCACCGTTTGGTGGGGGCGGAGAAGAGGAAGCAGATTCTGCATTATCCTGAAGGAAGCTCGCTTCCGAAGGATGTAGCGGAGCGGTACGGTCCGCGGACACCGAGGATGAAACCCACAGATTCATCTGTGGGTGATTCATATTGTATTAAGTTTTGTGGATAATCGATTGTATCAATCCAGAATAAGTCAAGACATAGACCGGTGTCACCCATTAATGGACAAATGTCCCCCGGGTACATCTAAAAATGGTAGTTCACTAATTCAAGCTTTCTTGAACACACATTCCCAACCACTCCCCTGCCTAAAACCCTAAAATCCTATAGTAGTACTTTCCTGAACATCATCTCTTCCCCTCCTACGATACCTTCTTATCCACCTCCTCGCCACGAACATCCCCTTCCATCTCAGCCGTCTTAAACTCATCAACTGTACCATCTTTTATTACCCTCTCACCACAAACTTCCTCCCCTTCACCTTTACCCATTCTCCTCCTAACCAATATCACTCCCACAATCACCCCAACCACCAACACGCCAACCACAATTCCTACTATCCCCCATACAGCACCATCACCTTCTTCCTCCTCTCGTTCCGCCCGACCCCCATCGTCCGGATAAGCGTCGTCCTCATTAAGCACCCCATCCCCATCGATGTCAGGGTCAAGAGTGTCGGGTATGCTATCGTTGTCTAGATCGGACGGAAAAGATTTATTGTTGTAGGGGTCTGTGCCTACTTCAAGTTCTATTAAGTTTTTCCATCCGTCGCCATCTATGTCCAGGTCGATGAGATCAGGAATACCGTCGTGGTCAAGGTCGGAAGGGAAGGATAGGTTGTCGTAGGGGTCTGTGCTTACTTCGATTTCGATAGTATTGTTCCATCCGTCGCCGTCGATGTCCAGGTCGATGAGGTCAGGGATGCCGTCGCGGTCAAGGTCGGTGGGATATGATGTATTATCCCAAACATCCGTCCCAATTTCCATCTCAATGGTATTATTCCATCCATCACCATCGATATCGAGATCAAGGATGTCGGGAATCCCGTCGCGGTCAAGGTCGGAAGGGAATGATTGGTTGTTGTATGGGTCTGTGCCAACTTCGAGCTCGATAGTATTGTTCCATCTGTCATTATCTATATCGGGGTCTAGAGCATCTGGAATGCCGTCGGAATCGAGGTCGCTTGGAAATGATCTATTATCCCAGACATCAGTCCCAATTTCCATCTCAATGGTGTTATTCCATCC
>JASLWR010000092.1 GCA_030740765.1 Thermoplasmatota archaeon | reverse complement strand
TTACATAATAAAATACTCCGATTCATATATGGATAGTATAGCTGCATTCAACAGTGCAGACAGTATTGAAGAAATAATTGAACTACCTGAACCGAGAAAACCCGGAGGGATAGAGGAGCTTACCATCACAGGTTTCGACAAGGGAAGTGAACATTTTTTTGCGGTCATTGCCGTAGATGAGAAAGGACAGATGAGTACGATTTCCAATGTAGTCCGGGCAATTGCACCGGATCATGATCCACCTGGGATCATCTCCGATCTTAGTGCCGAACCGGGTGATGGAGACGGCGAGATAGACCTATTATGGACTGCTCCGGGGGATGATGGAGTGGAAGGAAAGGCGGACCGTTATATAATCAAATATTCTAAGGATCGGATTCGTACGATCTGGGATTATTATTCAGCTGACGAGGTTCCCAATAATGACGAACTACCGGCACCAAATCACCCGGGCAGCCGGGAATCCTTCACAGTTACAGGGCTGGATCGTAGTGTATTTTATTACTTTGGAATCAAAACAATAGACAATTGGGACAACGTTGGCCCCCTTTCCATTATAGCCAATGCCATGGCAACAGACAGAACAGCCCCATCCCAGGTCACTGGAGTCTACGGATACGATACCCCTGATGACATCGGGCAGAGTATCACGATCAAATGGGATATCTCAAAGGAAGAAGACTTCAAACATTACTCGATCTACGTTGCAATGACCACCATAACTGATGTTAATCTTCTTACAGAGGTTAAGACCATTGAGGATATAAATGTAGGGACGACGGTAATTAGTGGTTTGAAGGACATGTCGCTCGTGGACAGGAGAGATTATTATGTTGCCGTCACCGCAGTGGACGAATACAATAACATGGACTCGAAAGTTATCTGTTACGGTCCCGTAATGTCCTTGAACAATCTAAAGAAAGCTCAACCATTAACAGACCCGGAGAGAGGCTCCACTTACGAGAAGAAAAACATCAATGAGAATCCTGCCGTGGATGTGCTTATTACAAAACTGGATGTAACCATTAATACAGAAGATATCGACGACAATTTCGTTAGCATCACAACTGTGTACGACATCGAAGGGACGTCAGCGGTCACGGGGGATCAGATCGACCACATCGATATCTACGATCACATGAGGGATGGAGAGGGCGATTGGTATTGGTCACCGATCATGGACCACATCACTGCTGGAGATCTGGATGATACGGAACCGGATCACGTTGATAAATTGTACGAACAGTTCATTCATCCGGATATAAGCCAGGAAATCTGGTCCCTATCCTACCAGTACGAACGTATAGTCGAGAAGGACGAACTAGCGCTTCTGGGTATCGGCGAGGAATCCCAGGATTACGGAGTGAACGAGATATGCGTCGTTGCATGGACAGTGACGGCAGAGTGGAATTACCTGATTATGGAATACGAACAGAAAATCAACAGCATCTGGATGGATTCCGATATGGATGGGCTGCCGGACGAGTGGGAAGTGAAATATTTCGAGAGTATTACAAAGTATTTTGCTCTTGATGATGCCGACAACGACGGGTATTCCAATTTAATGGAATTTCAAGAGAAAACCATACCCAATGATGCTAATTCCAAACCTGAGGGCACACCAGACAAGACAATAATTGATACAGTGGATAATAGAAGGTCCGGGCTTGGGGATCAAGGCTGGTTATTGTGGGCTATCCTGGCGATCATAATCATGGGTATACTTGCAATAACCGTGATACTAGTTATCAAGCGGTCAAAGGCAAAAAACAGAATAATACCGGTGACGTTCAAGGAAGAATTATCCCATGAGCCCCCACAACAGGTAATAGCAGAAACGCCTGTGAGAGCGGAGATGCCGAAATCTACCTTCATACAACCATCATTACAAGCTCAATCAATCATACAATCTGATTGCGAGACATGTGGTAAACCCCTTGAATACGATTCACATAGTGGAGACTGGTACTGTCAATCTTGCGAAACCGATCCGAGCTCATATGTCGACCTTTTGGTTGCTGAAGAAGTGGAACGAGCGGTGGAGTTTCCGGAGCCTTCACTTTTGCCAGCTTTACCACCATATATGGGGGAGCCTGACGAGGACGAGAATGACGAGGAATCAGAAGAGGGACGGGGATATGTCCGGGAAAAAATACAAGAGGCCAGGGCAATGCTTGAGAAGGCCCCTTCGTTCATCAACGTAACCGAGCCTTTGGCGATCCTGGAGCGGGCCGACAAGGAACTCAAGGAGAAAGAGATCGATAAAGCCTCAAAATCCATCGAAGAAAGCACCAAGATGGCCCACGCTATACGCGGTAGGTACGGCGAATTGGTAAAACAATCGGAAAAGATACTTGAAGAAGCGCAGTCTCTGAAAGATCTTAAAAAGGATACCTCCCAGGTTGAGGAACTTTTCACATCGGGAAAAAGTGCTTTGATGGGGGGTGATTTTGGTCTCTGTGAGGAAAAGTTCGTTAAAGCATTAAGTGTCATTAAGAATGCCAAAGAAGGATCTTCCGAGTCGATAGACGTAATGTCGGACACTACGGCATCTACCCCTGCTATGGAAGTGCCACCAAAGCGGGAAATTATGGAAACCCCAGAAGAATCCAAACCGGTGGAAGCAATCAAGCCTGATGAACCTGTCGATACACAGGAAAAAACGGAGTCCGTGGAAACACCTAAGGAACCGGAACCTGTAGAAACAACAAAGGAACCGGAACCTGTGGAGAGGCCCGAACAACCGGAAACCCCAGCATCTCCTGAGCCGGTCTCCTCCGAGGAAGCACCGGACAAGAAAACCGAGACAGTGGATGACCTTGATAATATGTTGGACGATCTGCTGGAAAATCTTTGATCTTAATTCAGATAAATACCTGATTCATCAAGTCGTAGCGGGCACTTGAACATCAAAGGAAAATCCTTCGCTTTGGGAAAACTGGTGCTAATCCTAAAACGGGTTTAAAATAACTCAGGAATCCTCTTTTCAGTAGTGATTATACATAGAATAAAACAAGATCGAGTAAATAACTTACTCTACATAATCAATTTTTTTATTAATATCGCCAAACCCATTCACTTAACCGATTTCTTTACCACTTTTCTCCTGACAACCTTACGCTGTGTTTTTGCTTTAACTTTCGGAACGACTTCAGGAATTTCTACGGTCTTGATTTCTGCTTCCGGGGTGGTAAGTTCAGATGGAAGTTCCTCCACAGGCTGCGAGTCCGCCGTCGAGCCATCGGCTTTTTCCTCTACGGCCTCGGATACTTCCGGTTTAACTTCACCTGCACCATCCGCTGCAGGAGGTAATGCCAGTAGCTCATTTGTCCCAGCTCCTATGGCGGTATTGTCTTCCCTTCCAGGCAATTGCACCGGCGGGGGCCCCTGAGGTCCGGCAAATGGCGGCGGCCCGGGGGGTCCTAACGTTCCCGTTCCGACGCTCATATCCAGTGATGGTAGTTCCAGGTTTATGGTTTCTATTCCATCTATTTCATTAAGATCCTTTCTGACCTCACGACTCTCCTTATCCACTGAGGGGTCGTACTCGATCTCCGAGAAGTCCGTGTGTTCCTGTGGCTCCCGGGGGTCTCTGACCGGTCGGCGTATAACTAATATTATTATTGCAATAATAATGAACAGCACAACGATAAATATTATCCCCGAGGTGTAAAATCCCGATTTCGATTCTTCGATCTTTGTTTCTTCTTGTTCCAGGTATTTTTTGATGTATTCTTCATCCCCAATCTCAAGGTTCAAAGCATTGTGAGACGCATCCAAGTAACCCGCCTTGATGAATTGCACAGCGTAGTTACCCTCCTTTAATTCGATGTAAAAACTTCCGTTATTGTCGGTCAATGTCTCTTCAGGTTTAGCTCCGCCTCTTTTAAACTCTACCTTTACTCCCTCGATACCTTTACCGTTCTGATCCATTATTTTTCCTGCAACCATGGCGAAGGTAAACTTCCGCAAAACGATCGTTCCCAGGTCGATTGGCTCTTCTGTGAAACGTAGGGTTGTTTTGTAAGACATGTACCCTTCCTTGCTAATGGATAGATCGAAGGTGCTGTTTGTCAGTGAGAAAGTGAAATAACCGTTCAAATCCGTTCGAGTTTTTACCTTGCCATTACATTTTATGAGTGCGTTGATCATGGTATTGCTCGCATCGTCCTCAACGTGTCCCATCACCACGGTAGTTTCTTCGAACTCCCAAACTTTCATGATGAAGCTTTTGCTGACGGGCAGGTTAATCTTTACGTTAATACCTTCCGCAATTTGGTCCGCATAACCCGATTTGTTTACAAAGATGGTATAGATCCCCGTCTCTATAAAGAACGAATAGTACCCTTTATCGTCACTGGTAGCCAAGGTGGCCCCACCCACCGAAACGCTTGCGCCTGGAACCGGAGAGGAATCGATATTTCTTATAAAACCCGAAATTCGCTCTTTGGTCTGGACCCACTCCTCTGTTCTAAAAGTGATAGTGAAGGCTTCTAACCGGTTGTATACTAGATCATACACATTGGGAATCGAAATGATATATTCCGAATTGGAAGCCAGTCGATCCGATCCCGGAATTATTCGAAGCGAATGGGTGGTCCAGTTATAAAAAAGTCCGATTTCAACAAGCTCCTTATCTGCTTTCAGGGTGAGCTGTTCCTTATCGAGCTGGGAGAAAATGATTTGTTCAGAAAAATTGATATAAATAGCGGTATAGACATCGACACCCCATTTCCCATCTTCAGGTACTGTTTTCACCACATATGGCGCAGTCTCGTCCTTTACCGCAAGCGGGACAAGGTCGATATCCCAAGTTCGGTTCTTGCCAGAAAGCGTTACTGAAACCGTATTATTCATCTCATCAATCTCGTAAGGCAATACCATTTCCCAGGAAGCTTCAGGGAACTCGTGGTCGTACTTGTAAATGCGAAGGTTTTCCTCTCGTATGTTCTGTACAAGGTCTATTTCATCATAATGGACTGTCACGATTGCATTGAGAATGAAAATAACACCTTCGGTCTGCAGATTGAAACTGTATCCGATATCCAGAAGATCTTCAGGTATATCCACAGTTCTCGCGGAACTGATAATTACATTGCCTGGACCGGCAGAGTATAGCTCCAGCTTCATTCGACCTTCATCGAATTCAACGGTTTTCCACGTAGGGTTGTAGGATTCGACCTCAATAGTGCAGGTGTCCACACCGCCCATCAAATCGGTAACGGTCAGGTTTATAAGATGAGTCCCCGGTTCCAGAGAACAGTTGGCACTTGAATTCGTACCCATGTAGAGTACGCCGCTAATGCTGGATTCCAACAGATAAGCCAGGGGCTGGCCTGGCTCGTCCGCATCGGTGCTATCTGAAAAACTGAAGATGTGCTCGTCTTCTGCGAGAACATAATACGGTTCTTCCATGGGAAGAGAAAGCAATGCTCGTGGATTGAGGTTGTCCACCTTCAAACCAATGTCCTTCATGTATACCTTGCCTGATTGTAGAGAAATATCATATGTACTCTGGTAATACCAGTCTTTGGTGAACTGAATGGTATAATCCAAACCTGGTAAAAATACCAGATTGTCGGACAGGTCGAATCGATAAAAACCGGAATCATTAGTTGTGACTGTTGCCAATGCATTGAAGGTATCCTTAACTTTTATCTTGGCGGTAACTTCGGATAGGTTTTCTCCGTAGTATGGTGAATCAAAACTGTCGTCCGTTACAAAACCGAATGCTCCTGTTTGCATGTTGTTCGGAAGGGAATAGAAAGTTGTATTGAAGCTGTTATCCCAAAGTATCTCGTCTATGGGATGTGACGTTTCGAAGGTGACCATGTATTCCGCCCCCAGTTTTTCAGGTACGGCCCATGTGAATTCTACCATGGTGGTTGTTTTTAATTTTAGATCGATAAGCTTCGTATATTCCACCGGCCCCCATTCTTCATTCCCGATTTCGATTATGATCGCGTTCACGGTGATACCGGTCTCATCGTGAGTACCGTTGTTGCGTATGTATCCTTGTATCTTGATATCGCTTCCCATTTCGTATGCATTTAGAGAAAGCGGGGAACGTATGCCGAAAGGTTTGATATTATGCATATCCCGAACTTCCAGGATCATACTCATGTTGGAATTGGTCTTTTCTATATCATTTGGGGTCGTCAGAGCAACTGTAACCTTATACAAACCTTCCTTTTCAGGTGAGGTCCATTGGGTCGGGAAACTTCTGGTGGACAGATCACCGGGGGCAAGGTTGCTAAGAACGAAATTGTCATTGAATGAATAGGTTTCGTCGGTCAATCCCTTGATCACCAAGTCGGCAGTACCTGCTGTGGATAAAATATTCCCGAAATTTGTTTGGTCGAAACTGATTACACAATTCTCATTCATGTTCACCTTGAAATTGATGCCTCTTATTGGATCGTAAATCCTCATGTTATCCATGAACCAACCCGGACGAACAACGGCCACATCGCTTATGAACCTGAACCGTATGTCGATATCAAATCCCGCATAATCCGTGAGATTGAAGTAGGCGCTAACCCAGCCCTGGCTGCTTTCGCTGTAACTCGGCATCTGTCCGGGCCCTCCCGGCCAGCCCTGGGGGATATTGCATGAGGAAGGATAACCCCCAACAGGCGTTAAATTAAGGAAATTTTGATCGGAACCGTTCCTGATCTCCAACCAGACACCGTCATTGAAACTATCCAGAACGTACCAGTGTTCAAAACTGAGCATGGCAGCCGTGAAGTTCTTCAGGTCCAACCTAGCGGTCAAATAAATGTCCTGGTTATCGCCATATTCATTGTCAAGGTCAATGCCCCAACATTTGGTGTTTGGATCTTTAAGAGAAGGTCCGCCAGGGACCGTGGGACTCCCCCATTCGAATGAATTTTGACCTGTCGCGACAAAACCCCCATTATCATCTTCGAAATCAAGAAAATCGTCTGTTTTCCTGGCATTGGTCATCTTGATATCCATAACTGCAAGGTCTGGAAAATCCATTACTTTGAATATCTGAAGTCCTTCATTGTTTTGGGAATTCTCATCCCCGTCGATAATCGTTTTTGATAATAAGTAATACGTACCGTTCTCCTGAAAATCGTAGTTATCCGTACCCATCGCGTATTCACCCGGCGTTATTTGTGGTGCGGTTATCTGATGAGTTTCCTCTATGGTGTAGTTTGGTGCCAAAGCAGAGATATCATCAATGTACCAGCCATCATCTACACCTGCTCCACCACCCCAGGACGTTTGACCTTCGAAACCGAGTAATATCTCTTGACCGCAGAGGAAAGATAGGTCGTAGAACTCTTCCACCCATCCACCACTCGATCCGCCGAACGTGTCTATTCTTTGATAGTTTGCCCACCGAGGGTTGTTCAAGTTGTTCGTGCTGTATACCACATGAGCAAAATCATCATTCGCAAAGTCATATTTATGCCAGAAATTAAGATATGCCATGTTCTCATTTCGGAGGTCAATTTTTATAACCAGATAGTTATCGGCAAAATCTTGATAATTTCCTGTATTCTCATCTCCGAACCACCAAGAGTGGGTAGGAGAGTAAAAATCGCTGTGGGGGGAATTTGGTTGCACGATATGAAATTGGGGTTGAACCCACCCAATGGTATCAAAATTAACCCAGTTCTGCTGTCCTTCCACATCGTCCGCTAAAAGGTATTTTGGCGCTATCTCTAGGCCATACTTTATTTCCACATCAGGCGTCTTGTCCACGTTACCATAGTTACTGACATTGACGTTTACTTGATGGTTTCCCCTGTTATAATACCCGTAGGTCATATCGCCATCAATGCTTATAGAGCTCTTGGAACTGAGACCGATATCATGGTGATCGTCGATTGAGGCTTGCCGCGTGTAACGATCGTTGGATGCGTTCTCGTCATTGTTCCAGAGAATATCGAATATCACAGTGATATTCCCCTCCTCCGGCGGCAGAATAACCGGAGTAAATTCGATCCTGGTACTGTTTCCGGTGGGAAGTGCCAAGTTCACATTATTGTTTGTCTGGTTATACACTTCTGTTCCGGATCGATTGAGAACGATGCAGCGAAGTGGTACGTTGGTAGCGTTTAGATTACCCCAGTTCGTAACGCTGACGTTGATGGTAACCATAGCTGAACTGTTCAGCGGCTCGCTTACATTGAAATGAAACTTGCTTGGAGCCATATCGTGATATTCCTCGCCATCGATCCATCTTTCATATATATCGTTGCTATCGTCCATATCGCTGAGATTATGCGTGAGGTTGAAGAGATAATTCCCGTCTCCCATTGGCACGGTCCATGCGGGGAATAACACGGTAGTGTTGTTGCCCCATGAGGTATTGATGCTCAATCCGGATACATTTTCCCAATACATGAGGTTCGAACTAAAGTCTGTGATCTTCAAGGATGCCTTGAAATTGGATATGTTCACATTACTTAAGGTGATGTAATTGCCCTTTATGTTAACAACATCTCCCGGAAGAAGCGGTTCTGTGGAATCCAGGGTTACCCTTTCCGCATAGAGGTCAGTATAGGATCCAATATAGATCCAAAAGGTAGTGGAATTGTCTTCGCTCGAGCCGTTCTCTTCATGGGCTAAGGATCTAAATTCGACCATGTAGGTCACATTTTCAGGTGTACTGGTGTTCCAGGGATCGGGGAATCCCACGTTTCGAAGTTCTCCCGCGGAGAGATTGACGGTGATTGTTTGATTATAGACTTCTGATTGGTTGGATTGAAAGTATACCCTTGCCATAAGATTAAAGGAAACAAATGTATTCCCTGTGTTCTCAAGAATTGTATTTAATTCTATCTCAAGCTCGTTCTTCCCGACATAATCGTTATTATGTTTGAATAATTCATCGGAGGGAGGGAGTTTCACGTCGTCAATATACCAACCTGCAAAGTTTACATTGATATCTGTATCCAACCGGAATCGAATCTGGGTCTTTCCAGCAAAAATGGCGGGAATAACTATGGTTTCCTCAACCCAACCGCCGCTCTGTCCGTCAAAATTGGCGAGACTGACCCACCGGTTTCGCGCATTGTCAAATATTTCTACCATGGCCACATCCCAACCCCGTTCGATATTGTACCAGTGCCAAAAAGCCAGTTCGGTATTCTTCCCGACGGTTATTATGGGCGTATACAAAGCGAAATCGGCCATATCAGGATAATTTCCTCCAAGGTTTGTAGCCCATGCTTTGCTCCCATTGTGAGCTTTATTCGGTCCTGATGTAGGTATTCCCCGCTGCCACGAGTCAAGATTCCCTTGGACGGGCGAATGGGTCCACCCATCATTGTTGGGGCCCTCAAAACCACGGACCATATCGGGAATCAGGTTTCCTTCCTTAACAGCGATATCCCTTATAACCTCGAATGAGAAAAAATGGATGAGCCGGCTCATCAAGTAATCTCTCGTTGAGGGGGCTTCGGAGCTTTCAAGTCCACCGAACTCGAAGGAAAAGAATACCGTTCGATAAGTTCCGTTGTATCCGACTCCGAAAACATCGTTACCGTCACTGAACATGCCAAATGCGCTGGCCGACGGGGAGATGACATCCATGCTGGTATTGCCACCAGTTATAGAAAAGTTCATATCCCCGGTAATATAGGATGCTGTCCCGTTAAGATGATCATGTGAGCTGCCGTTAGAGACATAATTAGACTTCAGATAGGGCCACAGGTTTGCAAGTTCACCGGAACCGTTATTATCAGCACCATGGAAACCCACATCGCCTCCTTCAATGTACAATCGTCCATCATTATCCAGATAATCGGTAAATGCCGTCTCTTCCCCGGGCGTAACATTTCCGGTTCCTGGGGCCATGCCTAAAAGGGCAAATATTACAGTATAATTCGATAGGTTGTAATTACTCAAATTCTCATTTTGTTGAGTTACAGTTACGTTTGTATAACCCAAGGTCGCCAACGACACGTTTATGAACTGTTCGCTTCCATTGATACCGTCAGGTGTGTCCCCGTTATCATTGTCCCATATGAGCATCGGTTCGTCAGAAGAATATTGGGACATCTTCTCAGGAATTGACTCATTTTCCATCATTTCCGGGGGGTCTGCTCGGACGCTCATTACCGGCCATT
>JASLWR010000091.1 GCA_030740765.1 Thermoplasmatota archaeon | reverse complement strand
TATCGGCCGTGTGGCTTAACTGCCTCACACGCCCCGTATCGATCTCGCAAGGTTCCATTTTTAAATCACCACGAACGAAAATCCAAAAATCCTTAATTCCCGTGAGCTGGCTCATACGGATTGAAAGCCGGGTCACCATGTAGATTGAACTCTTCCACAGTATCACAGTTGTACATTCCCCCATCATTACCCTCAGACCTCATGTAATCGGTCTTTGCCAGCATCAAAGCGGTACCCGTGTCGACATTGGAAATAGACAAACCGGTCATACCACCGCTTTTATCGTACCGGTACCCACACATGTAACCGAAAAAGTGGAGAGCCAACAGGTCGCCCAGGGATTCGCCGCTAACCGCGTCAGGGACCGGCAGAATGGAACCCCACGATAAACGGCTGGCTCCAACATAGGCTGCCAGACCTGAATGGAGAAATGCCTGTGAAAGCGCGTTGTAGGGTTGAATGCTGTCGATTTTTCCCGTTACGCACGAAGAGCCGAAAAGAACTGAAGGGCCAAAACGCATCTCTTTTACGTGGGCCACATCAAATGCCCCCCCGGCACCGAGGGGCGGCAGACCCGGCATATCGTTCTCAACAGCAGTTGGTACGTACCAGTAATAGAAACCGTGCGCGCAGAAGAATATCATATTCGAAGACTCGTAATATGGGCCCGCTCTCTGACGGCGGCACTCGTCCTGGCGTAAAACCTTGTCCTCGTGTATGTTGAAACCGGCCAACTCCCACATCTCAGCAATCTTGTTTGCTGCGGTCTGGGCTACTCCCACAGGGGGTTCCGTCCCGATGGAAGTCATCCCGCTATTTTGCCACTGGGGCATGTCCACGCCGTTTCTCGGACCATTGATACTTGAGATAATGTCATGATAGAAGACCGTTCTGGCTACCAACGCCGAAACGTCTTGGGCGTCCCAACCGTCAACCCTGCCTACAGCAAGTTCAAAATCCGGATTGACCCGACCATCTATCTCAGCCGGGGCCTCGTCCATGGTAAGAGCCGAATCGATATCCATATAATATATATCCGATGGCATTCCGAATCCCTGTGTTGCTTCATTCTGCCTTGTATTGTAGTAGAACCATGGTATCATGTTCGTATCCGCCATAATCGCCAGGTGCATCTTGCTGTCTATAGGAAAACCCCGATAATGATCTGCAAGGGCAACATAATCGGTGACCGGGTCGCTTATGGTCATATCCGCAAGATCAGCCAGTAATAAATTGAGATCTTTCTTCACCATCCGGGCCCTGGCGTTGACGATGGGTAATAACTGTTCATCACTGCAGGGCATGCTGCAGTTGTACTGCCCCAATAGATCGTCGTCATAGATTCCAAAATCCGTCTTCGCCAAAAGAATTCCTTTCCGAAAAGCGGTAAGATAAGGAGACATTGTGGAAAGATCGTTCATAAGAGGATAGACAGGCTCGGAGATCTTCTCCACCGTTATATCCAGCTGGTAGGTTGAAGTGTAATCGCCGGATTCTTTGGCCAGATATGACTGCCCCCACGAAGTGGGAAGTCTTGCAAGCAGCTGGGCAGCATGAGTGGGAACCTGCTCATTGAAAAAAGGAAGCTCGGTATAGTAATGGGCGTACCGGTTCTTGGCGAAGGGATCGTTCGAAGATGAATAACCGATGTTATCGTAGCCCGGAGATCCGCCGAAGTGCTGTAAAATATCACCCTCCTTCGCGGCTTCGATAACGCCATTCTCATCCCCGTCCACTCCGAGATAGGCATAGATACGAGAACCTCCTGCATCCCCCAGGTTCTCACCGGAAACATCCATCTTGAGATCGACTTTCACGTTTGCGTATCGGTAATCCGGAGGTATATCCCAGTAATGTATCGGATCTCCGGCACTGGTGGAAGGAGCAGCCCCGGGGTAAGCCGCAGCCCCTGAATCGGATACCTCCCCCTCAAAGGAATAGCTAATAGAATCCAATACCTCAATTGGCTTGGTGTCATCGGGGTTGGCAAGAGTGATGTATCTCACTTGCTCACCAATACGATCCTCGATTATCCTTCTAGTAATATTGATAATCTGATCTGTGTATATCGGTGAATTCGGGTCATCAAAATGACGAGCCTTTTTATATCCTGAAATAGGTCCGCATGCAAGTGTATATTTTATCGAGAGTGATTCAAATAATTCGGCCAGTTCTTCATCCATCCTGTCGGCAATTACCACCGGTATATTGAGATAGGAAGCAATGGGTACAACGCTTAGAGCCGCCCCGTACCCTTCCTGCGATTTGTGTATCAGCACAACTCCATCGGTGGACGACCAATACTCTAGCGCGACTTGCCTCGAGAGAGTAATAGCATCGATGACGGGAAAATGCTCCTCCATAGATATGCCAATATCCTCAAGACCGTCCACAGGTCCAAAGGCGGTTAGAGGAGGCATACCGTAATAGGAAAGAAAATCCACTATAGCCCGGGATGGGCTAGAGGTATCTGCAACAAGAAGGGGTGCTGCAGTCCTGTCCGGTCCATAATAAATAGAGACAGGAGTGGCAATCAGGGGAAACAGCGGAGAAACATCGGACACTACCACAGCGGACGTGTTCATCGGCTTTCTGGAAGACTTGGTGGCAAGGATCATCTCTATCGACGCAATTCCATCTTCGAAGGAGGTCTCGTCCTCCGATCCAAACATGAATAGAGCTCCAATACCCACGGCAAGTAAAATAACAACAAATCCTATAGCAGTCACCTTTTTCTTTTTGTTTAATTCCAACTGAATCACCTATCTATGGTTGTGTGCGAAGAATTTATTTATAAGGCATATCAATTTTGGACATATAGCGGTGTTATATAATAAATATTTCATAAAATATTCCATGTAATAAATATATTTTCCGGGTGATCAGGTTGCCTGCTCTTAAAGGAATTAGTCCACAATCCGCAAAAGATTAATCTACGATGATATTGTTAAATGGTCGAACTACGACAAATGAATCGTGAATTTAATTCACTTCACCCGACATATAATCGGAGATTATATTAGGGTTCGGAGAAACTCGTTTCTCCATCACCTGTAGAAAACCACAGGTTTTCGAAGGTGTAGCAGAGCCCGTGGGATCTGCGGAGCATAGCGGACACCCTCGGAAATTCGTAGATTTCCTGCGGGAGTCGAAGTTTGACCATTTGATAATGTTCGCAGTATCGCAGCCCACAGGGTAACGCCCCAAGGGCTCAGGGCAATCTCCGATTGACCGGAGTGGAACAGGAGCCCAGTGAAGACCGATTCTGCTGAATATTGCTCATTTATTCGTTCATCAAGGAGCCTTGAACGTCAAAAGTGCCGATCCGGGTGATTTCGGGGGAATAAAATGTTGGAAATATGGACCGAAAAATACCGTCCGAAAGTTCTTGAAGCCATCGTAGGCCAAGAGGCAATAGTGGAGCGTTTGAGTTCATACGTTGCCGAGAAGAACATACCCCACCTGCTCTTTGCGGGTCCGGCAGGTACTGGGAAGACAACCACCGCCATCGCATTGGCCCAGGAGCTATTCGGTGAGGAATGGAAACAAAACTTTCTTGAAATGAACGCATCGGATGAAAGGGGGATCGGTATCGTTCGCCACAAGATCAAGGATTTTGCCCGAACCTCTGCTTTCAACCAGACCATCGGTTTCAAGGTCATTTTTCTCGATGAATCAGACGCCTTAACTCCTGAAGCACAGGGAGCTTTGCGCAGAACCATGGAAAAATACACCATAAGCTGTCGTTTCATACTTTCCTGTAATTACTCGTCGAAAATAATCGATCCGATCCAATCCCGATGTGCAACGTTCAGGTTCCCAAAGATCAGGGAAGAGGCGGTCCGCAACTATCTTACTGAACTGGCCCAAAAGGAAAAAGTGGACATAGACGAGGAAGGAATGAACGTTTTGCTGAAAGTCGCCGACGGTGACCTCAGGAGAGGGGTCACTATGCTCCAGGTAGTATCCTCGGCCGAGGGAAAGGTTGCACCAGAGGCCATCTTCAGAGTGCTGAGCATTGCCGAACCAGGTGACATACAGGATATGCTATACAAGGCCATAGCGGGCAAATATCTTGAAGCAAGGGAGAGACTTAGCGGATTGATGATAAAGAAAGGGCTTTCCGGCATTGATATAATCAAGGGGATCCACGGAGAGATATTCAATATAAGTCTGGATGACCGGACCATAATTAAGCTCGTGGAGACCATTGGAGAATACGAGTTCAGAATGGTAGAGGGCGCCAATGAGCGAATACAGCTGGAGGCATTACTAGCAAGCATCTCAGTGTTGACCACTAAATAGTTAATAACAAATTTTTTCCATCAATATATTTCCAATGGCCAAACAATCCAACCCTGTTTTCAAAAAACAAGATATGGCCTCTTCCGGTCGGTTGACGATTGGTTCGCCGCGGACGTTAAACGAAGTATTGAGCACCATTGGAACGCCGGTGATCTCATGGAATTTCCTCAATAGAAACCAGAATCTTTCATTTGTATTGCGGTTCACGGTCTGCGGACGCGAGGTCCCGTCCACATGGACCACCGCTTGTATCGTTTCCCGTAACTCCGGGTTCACATCGAACGAAAGGGTCATGAACGGTGCGGGAGCCGAGTTATCGAAATATTCGGTTACATGCTTTTCAAGTACTGAAGGGCAATAGGGGCGGAAAACTTCCCGAAACTTGACTTTTTTGTTTAGAATAAGCTTCATTCGCGGATCGCGGGGATCAGCCAGAATGGACCTGTTGCCCAGAGCCCTGGGGCCAAATTCCATTCGTCCCTGGAACCAGCCCACGATCTTCCCCTGAGATATCAGTTCGGCCACCGTACCAGATAAATCGGATTCCTCGGTCCATTCAACCTGGTTTTCTTTAAGATATCCACTTATTTTTTTGCCATTCAGGATTTTGGAGACGGTATCATCTGAAAAAGCTGGTCCCAGATAAGCATCTTTCATTATCCAGCGCCTTTTCCCTTTGAGATCCCTATAGAGCTCCATGGCAGCACCGATGGCGGAGCCACTATCATTTGCAGCAGGTTGAACGAATATTCTTTCCACTGATTCATGTTCCATAAGGGCTTTGTTCATCTTGACGTTCAGCGCCACCCCTCCGGCAAGTGCAAGATTTGCGCTTTCCGTTCTTTCGTTCAACAATTCCAGCACATGTAGTGCCGTGCGTTCAAGGGTCTTCTGTACCGATGCTGCAATGTTCTCGTGTTTATCTATGATAGGCGAACCGGGTACCCGAGGTTTGCCGAACCTCCTTGGGATCTCAGTACCCATTATGCACCCGAAACCGTAATCGGTATCGTAGTGAAAACCCTCCGATGTTATTCTAAGAACATCTGACAGATCGTATCGGGGGGTCCCGTAGGGGGCAAGGCCCATTACCTTTCCCTCACCGTTGAGCGGTCTAAATCCCAAGTACTCGGTGAAGGCCGAGTAAAAAAAACCCAACGAATGCGGTGCAGGTATACTTCCCCTCTCCACCAACACCCCATTCATGCCTTCTCCGAAAGATGTGGCTGTATTTTCAGCGATACCTTCGATATTCAAAACCTTTGCATCATTGAAATCGGAAGGGTAATAGGCGCTGGCCATGTGGCATACGTGATGAGGGATATACCTAATTTCAGGGCCGTTAGTTACCAGCCGGTCCCAATCTTTCATGGATGAAAATGATCGAATATCATGTATGCTATCCAATACCGATCCTTTCAAACCCCTCACCTTCAGTGTTGAAAGGAACCCGGAGGCCATTTCTGGGAAATAATTTCGTTTCTCAGAGAGCTCACGCGACCAGTTCTGTACTAGAAAGTCCACATCCTCAAGATTGATACCAGCGAAGTCAAGGCAAAAATTCATAGCATTGATCGGAGTGCTGCACCCGGCATGTTTGATCCGTGTGAACCTCTCTTCCTCGGCCGCCGCAATTATCAGGCCGTCGTGGAGCAAGGCGGCTGAAGGATCATGCCCCCCATATGGCTTGTAATTTACTCCGAGGATGTACATTATATTTCCCCTTATCTTGGGATAATATCAATAATCGTTGATCAACACTCAAATCATACATAAATATCTTTCATGGAAAACTTAAATAATATTAATACAATTTGGCGGGGGGGTTACAATGGCACAGACTACTCTGATTAAATGTTCTAATTGTGGAAAGCTCATTGAAAGCTTGGGTGAGGTGGAGGTTATCTGTCGTTTTTGTGGCAGTAAGACATCCGCAGACGAGGACAAAGAGGAAACGGATTTCATGAGAAGAGCCCAAATTTTCAATCTGGAAGAGGATATTAAAAATGAAATATTCATAAGGAATATCTCTCTCCTTCTGGCTTCGGTAACGTTAGTAACCGGTCTTTTCATCGTACTGGCCGTAAATACATCCATCGTTTTCATGATCGTGTCATTGGTGATGTTACTGGGGTGGGGTGGTTTCGGTTACTTCCATCACCAGAATCTAGATAAGCTGAAAAGCAAGAAATTCGACCTGGCGGGAGGGAAACTTCTCTCAGGCTATTAGTGATATTCATAAAAGGGTGGAAATATGAAAAACCGATCGCGTTCAATTCTCTCTATCTTGATTATTGGATTTATGGTATTCCAGTTATCGGCCGTAAGTGATGTTTCATTAAGTCCCGATACTATTGCAAGGGAAGAAGCCAACATAGACGACCCAGGAACCGGGGAGCCCCCCATACTGGAAGATCAAAGACGTAATACGACAGAACACGGGTATCTTCTGGTGGAAAAAGGTACCTCGAAATCGCTGGGATTTGCCGATTCCGGGGATTATTCCGGTATATGGGTGCAGGAAGACGCATCATTGATTCTGCAAGGCTGCCGAGTGAACATTTCCCAGGGTGATGACGGCCATCAGGGAGAGTTCAATATCTCTAGCAGAGGAACAATCCATATACTGATGGGTAGTGAAATATTTATTGAAAAAGGGAATTTCTCAGCCAGATGCAAGGAATTTAAGATGGACGGCTCGACACTGACGGTAGTCAATGTGACCGGAGGAGAAGCCGGAAAACCGGGTAGTTCCGGAGTACAACTCGACGGCAGGCCTGGCAATGATTCGGTGGTAGAGATAATCACCGATCAGCCAGTTATTATCGAGGACTCCGAGATATCCGTTTACGGAAAGATCGGCGGAACTGGAGCGGCCGGAATTTCAGAAAAAAAAATGAACGGAGGCCACGGAGGGATTGGGGGAAAAGCGGAGATCATAATCGAATCCGCAAAGGTTGACATCACGGGCAGCAAGCTGAAAGCCAGTGGGGGTGACGGCGGAAAGGGAGGTGAAAGAGCGGTGGATATGTCCAATGCCAAGGGGGGCGATGGCGGAGAGGGCGGAAAGGGTAGACTGACAATAGAATCCAAAGGTTCCATTACCTTAATGACCTCTGAATTTATCACAATGCCCGGCAGAGGCGGCGACGCATCCAGGACCAGCGGTGACGAATTATACGGCAAAGGAGGAAGGGGCGGTGACTCCAATACCTTTATCTACGCATACACGTCTGTCACATTCGACCTCTGCTTCATTTATTCACTTGGCGGGGACCTGGGTATAGGAGGCGATGACGTGGGAAAGATGAATGGTTATAACGGGGGGGACAAACTTCGACTAAAAGCGCTCTATAACTCCATAAAGGGATCGGATTCTCACATCAACTCATCTGCGGATTCTTTCGGTATCGACTGTCCTTCCAATATCAATATTCTCGATAATGTCTCAATATCTGACAGGTTGGGGGCATCGGTAAGACCTTACAGTATCCTGGACTCCGTGATCGAGGTATATTGGGATATATCCGTCAAGGTGTCCGATGAACACACGAAAATTGGAATTCCCGGTGCGGAAGTGGAGGTAAAAGGAAAAGATGAAAGCGGCGTGTGGGAGATGCTAAAAAGTGAGGAGACAAACCAGTACGGTTATGCATTCTTTGAAAAGCAACTATCCAGAACCATTAAGGGTAACGTCCTTGGAAAAGACCTCACCGTAAGGATAAAAGCGACGAAGCACACCTATACCGAAGAGGAGCCGTTTCCATTAATCCAAAGTCTGGATGTTAATATGATCCTCAGGATACTTACTCTTGGTATTACATCAGTCTCTTATAGGAGCGTGCTCGTTGGCGATGGGGAGCTAGTGGACGCAAACATTAACGATGTTATCAGTGGAAGTCAAACACTTGGAGGAATTATCTATATAAATGGCACGGCATCGTTATCCAGCCAGACCGAGCAGATAACCAAGATTGTAGTTTCCGTGGATGGGGCAACTGATATCGAGGTCGACGATACCAGCGGAATCGATGGCGCCTGGACCTCGTGGAGCTACAAGTTCGAGACCGCCTCCAAGTCCAAATCGGGAACCGGCGACAAGACAAAGATCAATTATTTTTACGACAACGAAGGGATCTTGCTCAAATTTTCCGCGTTTGAGAGCCACGGTTTCACAACCGATACCAATATTACAACCATGATCAACCAGAGCTGGGTAAACAATCCCCCTTACGGTATGATTACAAAGATCGAAGGCGTGGAAGTCGACAGTGAGGAGGAGACAACTATCACGTTACCACCCGAAAAGGAAAAAAGAGTGGTGGTGGAGGGTAGCTACTTCGATATAGACGGGGACAGTGTAACACCCGGTAAAGTATGGGTGAGAATGGAGTCTGCCGATGCAGGAAAACCGGTTTCCGAACCGCTGATCTCGGAAAAGCTAAATACGGTCATTGATCCGGAAAATAAAACATGGACGGTGAATTGGGACCTCCGATACAGTCTTTTTCAGGTAGGGGAATATATCATGTCCGTAGACATTGGAGACAGCCGAGGATCTCAAAAGTTGAACACATCGGACAGCGATCACTTCAAAATCCATACAATACCAATTATAATCTATCTGGAATCGAATCCGAAGGCCAAGATATCCACAATTGATGGAGAGGCTATTGAATCATTCTGGAACGAGAAAGAGGCAAAATACATTATTGAGCGTGAGGATGATAGCAACACTGTGGAGATACTTTTCGATGCAAGCGGTTCAAGCGTCCCCGACCCAGGAGTCAATATAATTAATTACAATTGGATCGTCACCGACATGGCAGATAAACAAGAGCTGGATAAAATGGACAATAGCCAAAAGACGAGTTATTCTTTTTCATCATTCAACGTTAAGAAAGGCTCGGAATATCACGATTATGAGGTTAAACTGAAAGTGAGAGACGATCGTGGCTATTCCAGCGGCATTGCAGTGGATAACGAGATCATAATAAGGATTGTATATGTAGCTCCTCCAGAGGAAGAAAGAGGTTGGTTTTGGGATATAGACCTTCCTTTGGTAATCTTTTCCCAAGGGGACATTCTGTTCATTGCACTGATATTGATATTCGGAGTAACGATCTTCCTGATGGTCAACAAGAATACCAAAGTCAAGAACAAGATAGCGAAAAGAAGCGAATTGGCAAAGAAGAAGACCCGGATACAGGAAAAGAAAAAAATAAAATCGCTTGCCGAGATCGAAGGACAGTCCAAGGACAATGTGATGTACGTTGCCGGTGGTACGGGAAAACAGGACTATTCCGCCGGAGGACAGGGTTATTATTCTTCCATGGCGCAAGGGTATGCATCCCCGGAAACTCCTTCAGGTCCTTCCTACTCTCAGCCTTCACCGACACCGGCACCCCCAACTGTACCGATGACAGCTCCAGCAACCCAACCGGTGCCCGCAGCAACTGTCGCCATGAGCCAACCGGTTACGAGACCTGTGATGAGCCAGGTAACAACAAGCCCTCCCACGACCTCCGCTGTAAGTCAACCGGTCACAAGGCCAGTCACGGCACCGGTTAGTCAACCGGTCATCAGGCCAGTCACTGCGCCGGTAAGTCAACCGGTCACCAGGCCAGTTACTGCACCGGTAAGCCAACCAGTCAGTGGGCCAGTCACATCTCCGGCAATGCAACCCGTTGGCCAGCCAGCCACATCCCCGGTAATGCAACCTGTTAGCCAGCAGGCAGGAACCCCTGGAAAGTCATGTCCGGGGTGCGGTAATGAGACAAAGCCGGGATGGTTCATTTGCCCCAATTGCAAGACCATGTTGTAACCTTTTCTATTGGAGTATCTAAGATGAAGGTATTTGCTGTCGCAGGTATGCCAGGTGCAGGAAAGAGTACCGTCATGGATAGGGTGAAGAGTGAAGGTTTTTTTGTTATACGGATGGGCGATCTGGTGATGGAGGAGGCCAGGAGGAGAGGAATCAATATCACCGATAGCAACGTGGGTGAGATGGCAAGTCAGATGAGAAGGGAGAACCGTGCCAGGATACGGGGTAAGAATATTCCGCTCACCATGTTCGATGCTGATAGAAAGGAAAAGATGAATCGTGAAGGATTTGGATATTGGGCCACGAAAACCGTTGATCGGATCCTTAAAAGTGCAAGCTCCGAGGTGATCTTCATCGACGGTACTCGAGGGGACAAGGAGATCGAGGTGTTTCGTAGACGATTTAACGATTTTCAAGTAATTGCGG
>JASLWR010000090.1 GCA_030740765.1 Thermoplasmatota archaeon | reverse complement strand
GTAAACGAAGAAGCAGCCCCGGAGTCTGTGGAAAAGAAAGAAAAGAGAAATTCTCCGGCCGATGAAGATTCCAGTGCTCTTGATGACATAATGGATATCCTGGGTATCGATGAGGAGGATTGAGTATGAAGAAGAAAAGCGTAATAAATTTGATTATAATTATTTTTGTAACATTCCAATGTTTTGTGATATTTGGTATTAAAGAATTTTCTTGCTCCCCCGTGGAACATAGGGGTGATGAACAGTTCAGCACAAATTTCCCGGGCGCTAAAACGGACGATTTTAACGAGTTCGATGGGTATGATTACATAAAAATTGATAACGGGAAGAGTTCGGTGATACGGTTCCAGGTCCGGAATGATCTTGCATCCGGTCAGGATTTTCAACTCAAGCTCGAGAATATTACGCCGTGGGACATAGCATTTACCACATCTTCGGATACCATGCCCCTGTGGGTAGACGGGCATATGACGGAAACATCCGATATCTGGATCACTTCAACGGTAGTGGGAGAGAAATTAATCTATCTCAACGTTAGTCTTGGTAGTAAATATACGGTACAAGCTCTGATGCTTGTTTCACTTCCGCCTTCACTTACTCTTTCCGTAGATCATACGACCCAGCTGGTTGACACAGGGGGACAGGTGGATTTCAATGTAAGTATCGAAAATAACCTGGGGGATCCTGATCAAGTTGACATTTCGCTGTCTGGAAAGATTGTAGAAGGAACCATTGCGGCTGATAACTCATGGATCGGGTCTCTTTCAGATGATTCGTTTACAATAAGCGGCAATTCTGTGAAGAATATTGTCCTTACGGTTTTCCCCCCCAACTTCGGGGAGCCCAGGCAGATCGTGGTGGGCTTGGATGTCGATTCACAAAATGGGGGGAAGGAATACACCCAGGAACTGGAGGTAGTGATCCGATCAAACTACGGGATGCTTTTGCATACTGCAGTACTTGAAAAGGCTGGAAATCCGGGGAATGATGTGATCTATGAGGTGGGTGTAAATAATACGGGTAACGCTGATTTGGAGCTTACTCCCAAGATTGATTCGCTTCCCGAGAACTGGACTTTAGTATTTACCCCGGTGTCCGCAACCATATCACCCGGTTCCAGGGAGGTGTTTGAGATCCATATCGGAATTGCCTCAAAATCCCTTACCGGAACGAATACCGTGAAGCTCAATTTCACTTCAAAGGAGGGATTATGGGAGAAGATGAATATTGAAATATTTGTAAATCCCACAACGGGTCTGACCCTCGCAAAAACCTTTGCGTCAACGGAGACGCTCCATCAGGGTGATTCTCGGCAGATGACCTTTTATCTCACCAGCACCAGTAATGCCAATCGAAATGTGACTATATCCCTTGCAACCCAACCCTCTTCGATAAACGCTTACTTCACCGATATTTATACGGAAATCGATGGTGAAAATACCACAAAGGACTTCACTTCCGTATTGAACTTGGATGGGGTGAGTGGAATCATCAAACCGCTGCAGGATCAGAAGAGCGCGGAGCTGCGGCTGACTCTTGCCCCCTACCAGAAGATATGGGTATGGGTGAGGATCGATTTCAGCAATGTGCCGTTACAAAGCGAAGAGACCGCCTTGGTCCTGATCAATGGGACTATGGGTCGAGTATCGAAAACCGAGGCGCTTCAATTTCAGATAAAGGCCAACAGGCTTGAAATAATATCTATCAATATCGATAATAAACTAGTGGAAAACGAAGATAATGTAAAATTGAGTGAGAGCAGTAAGCATACCCTTAGCTTATTAATAAAGAATAAATTGACGGTGAAGGCCACTGGTTTAACGGTTCACCTGTCCGTGGACGGTGAGGAAGATGTGGTCGAGGAGAATATCGATGTAATAGCTCCGGGGGAGGAAATACTAGTTGTACTGTCGTGGAAAACCAAATCAATGGATCTTACCAAGGAACAAATGCTTGAGTTCACATTGACTGATCATTCCGGCGGCGAAGAGGGGGCTGGACACATTTCTATACAGTTGACCGAGTCGAAGCAGGAAACTCAGCTCAGCACGGGATACATGGTCCTTGCGATAATATTCATAATTGCCATTGGTGTGTTCATCATCGTGGTTATAAAAAGCGTAAAAAAAAGTAGGAAGGATCAGGAGGAGAAACCCAAAATAAGGAAGAGCCGTAAAGAACGGGAGGAGGATGAGTTCTTCGTCTCTGATCGGAATACCTACTACACTGAAAAGGATTACGAGAGCATGGGCACAACGTCGGGAAGCAGGTCCGGTAAGATCAATCGTAAGGAACGATTGATGAAGCGCTCGAAAACATTAAAGAGAGAGAGAAAAGTAGGTGAAAGCGAGGACGGCGAACAGTGATCAGCTGAGTTCTCTTATCGAAAACGCTTATGTTTCAAGTATGTTCAAGGACACCGATCGTTTATATTCTTCAATGTTTTATATTCATAAAAATCCGGGATAATGGTGGATCACTGTGAAAGAATCCAGCAAGTGTGTAATGTCAGGATTGATTGCGTTACTATTCATCTTCGTCGTAATGACCACCGGGTGCACGGATGAGGATGATGAACCGGAGGTGGATACCGGTGGCTGGAAAAATCTTTCAAAGATACAGAGGGATATAAAGAATTCACTTCCGTACAAATTTCGCATTCTTTCCAATACCAGCAATGCGGTAAATATCCAAACCCCATCCGAGAGTATTTTATTCCTGATTGGACTGGAGACCCCCATCACACCGGAGGAGAGGATCTCTCTTATCGATTATGTGAAAAAAGGGGGCACGCTTGTTTTTGCCTCGGATCGATCGGACCTTGCCGAGCCCTTTACTAGATATTTCAGGATACGATATTATGATCATCGATTGATCGATACCAGTTACACGTATAACTGGGAATTCATTACCATTAAATGTGATTTTTTCGGCACCGATATGGATTTAATATTTAACGGCCCCCGAGGATTGAACGTTACGGATTCTGCTGAAGGCATGAACGACACCCACCTGGGACCGGTGGACACTGATGATGAACCTATAGAAGATGATAACATAGTGCGAGTGCTGGCATCATCTCCTGTTGTTGTGAAGGACCAGAAAATTGTGGGCTATTCGTTCATAGATATGAATGATAATGAGATTCAGGACACCTGGGACCTTGACGGGCCCATGGGGATGGCCTATCATGTGAAAAAGGGAAACGGGCAGGTTTACATTTTTGGCAATTCAGGTCCCTTCATAAACGATATGTACGAAAAGAAAGATAACAGAGAATTCATTCACAAGATGATATCCGGTTCCATTACGGACCAGGGTACGGTATACTTCGACATGACGCATCAAGTCTCAGAGAGATCTCATCATCTGGGGTATTCAGGGGCCTAGAATAATCGAAAATGATTTTTATAGAAGCTTCTCCACCTCTTTTTTGATGACCGAATAATCGGTCAATCCGATCTGTTTGAATGCTATGGAGCCTTCCCTGTCGATTATATAAATCATGGGTATGGAATCCGCGCCATAGGTATTTCCCACGGAGCCGCCGTTGTGCGCAAACTGCCAATCGCATTCATGCTTTAATTTAAAATCGTTCAACTTTTTCCGGTCCTCACCGTTGTCCACATCAATGGATATTATTCGGACTCCCTCGGCCTTGTAATCATTATGAATCCTTTTCAGATGATCCATTTCCTCAACGCACGGCCCGCACCATGTGGCCATAAGGTCCAGTATGATTACTTCGCCCAGGTATTTGCCCAGGCTGAATTTCTCACCATCGGTATCGATCAGAGAAAAGTCGGGGGCCGACTCGTAAACCACAGGCCCATCGTCATTGGTGCAGCCGGTACTCGAGATCACTAAGAGGAGAATTGCACAGAGCAGAGAAGCTTTTATCATTTTTTTCATCAATACACTCTTCTTTTATTGATCGTTTCAATGATCATCGCTTAGCCAATATTTAATGGTTCACACATTATTATCCGTCACGGACATAATAACGGTTCATGTAATAAACAATATGTTGGATACAAAAAACAAGGTGATATTATGGCAGTGGATCAGGGATATCTGGATTATGTAACGGAGAAACTGGAGGGTCTCGAGGACCTTACGGTGAAGAAGATGTTCGGGGGAGCGGGTCTCTTTTCCGGCGGGAAGATGTTTGCCCTCATATACGGTGGCACTCTTTATTTTAAGATAGGCGAATCCAACGAAGAAGATTATGTCAAAAAGGGTTCGCAGCCTTTCATTCCACCCTTTGGGAAACGGCGTATGAAAATGCCTTACTACGTGGTACCGGCCGATATTCTCGATGATACGGATAAAATTTTGGAATGGGCCGAGAGATCGGTGAAGATTGCTCTTGCCAGAAAATAAAAACTCATTTTGACCTTAAATATTCGAGCATCCCCAAGATGGAATTTCGTACGAAATGAATTTCTCTTTTTTGAATAAGCGGGGGGAGTTTCCCCAGCCTTCCGAATATCTTGTCCTCGGTAAGCAATATAATCAGAATTTCGTCCAATTCTTTGTCTCTGTTCTCGTCGATAATTCGCACCCAGAGCTTCAATTGAGACCTTGCTGTGCTCAAGATATCCGTAGGGTCTTGTCGTAATCCGTAGTGCGCAAAACAGATATTCGGCCGTAAATACTTTTCCAAATTATGCATGGACGTCAGATAATCCTCAAGGACGAACCTCGATGGCGTTGCAGGCCGCAGATACAGCTCTTCCGGGAGATGTACGTAAGTACCCATAAGCTCACCCACGAAAAGATGGTCACGAAATGCGAAACACTGGTGGTGCGACGCGTGGCCGGGAGCGGGTATGACCGAAATACCGTCCCCGAAATCTATTCTGTCAGTAACTATTATTTTGTCCTCCGGTACCGGAATAATCCCGCCGTAGACGTCGGCGACTTTACCGATAACCGATCTCGAGCCTTCCCACAATCTGCTGGGATCAATTAAGTGGCGCACCGCTATCTCATGGCACACAACTTTCGCGGCTGGGAATTCAGCCAGGAGGTGACCAATGCCGCCGGCGTGGTCCATGTGTATGTGCGTCAATAAAATATAATCCAGATTTTCGATCCCTCTGGCACGCAGTGCCGCGATGAGTACTGGAATGGTGCATGCAGGGCCGGGGTCTATCAGAAATATTCCTTCAGGACCGTTGTAAAGCCACGAGGAGATGAAATTTGTGTAACCGATCTCGATTATGTCCAGAGGGATGAGGTGGAGGGATGGCTCAGAGCTAAGTTTAGGAATAGGTGAAGATGGGGGTGAGGTCATGGCTGGGAGAATGGGGGAGGAGGTATTGAAGGTTTTTGGTTATCCAAGACAAGATGGTTCGTAGGAAAATTTCGTATCCTCATAAGTCAATAGAAAAGTATGTAAAACTTCATTACAATATACTGCCGAATTCCATGACGATGCCTGGAGCAGATGCACGCGAGAATATCGACAAATTACTCCTGTCAGCAGGGTGGCAGATACAGGATGTTAGTAAAATCAACCTCGGTGCAGGATTTGGAGTCGCTGTTCGTGAGTTCCATCTCAATGAAGGGATCGCAGGTTGGACGATTATGAGCGGGCGGAGCTTACGGCAGCAGCGGGGGGTAAAGGCATAAAAAAGATGATAAACGGCCTACTGGATGCTGTGGACCCCGACGTTCTCCAGGAAAAGGCAAGGGAGCTGTCGGGTACCGGCGAGCCCTCGGAGGCAGACCTGAAACGAGCAGGGGCGAAGCTGGTGGAGAAAGCCTGCGAGCCATTCGACGACCCGGATTTCAGGGACCTCATAATCAACATAAAGAAGAAAACGGAGCAGATAATCGATAATGTGAGCGAGGATTCTTTGCGGTACGCGGGTTACGATGAGGCGGCGAAGGAGCGGGCGCAGGAAACGGTAGATAAGTTCAAAAAGTTCATTGAGGAGAACCATGACGAGCTTACTGCCCTCGAGATCATTTACAGCAAACCCCACGGTCAGAGATTCTTAACGTACGCTGAGATCAAGAAACTGGCGCGGGCAATAGAGCGACCACCTTACGATTTATCCACCGATCTGGTATGGAAGGCATACGAACATCTGGAAAGAGCGAAGGTAAGAGGCGCCGGGCCTCAGAAACTGTTGACGAACATAGTGTCTCTGGTACGTTTTGCCGTGGGGAGGCGGAGATACTGGAGCCGTTCTCGGATACCGTGGACGAGAGATTTACCTTGTGGATGACCCAGCAGCAGATGTCCGGCAGAACATTCACCCAGGAACAGGTCGAATGGCTGATCATGATAAAAGATCACATCACTGCCAGTTTGACCATCGAGATGGATGATTTTGACGACGTACCGTTCAACCAGAAGGGCGGGGTTTACAGGGTGTATCAGGTCTTTAGGGAGGAGTTGAATAGTATTATCGGAGAGTTGAATGCCGTTTTAGCGGTATAGATTGTGAACTTACTTTCACTTGCGTCATATTTATACTTAAATATACTAACGAGGATATCGAGCTGAGGAAGGTTGATGATAGCGAATAATGAGCGAGGAATAGTTACAATCGGCTATGAGGGAAAAAATATTGACGGGGTTATCCGTGAGCTATCGGAGAACAAAATCCACGTTCTCGTTGACGTTAGAAATAATCCATTCAGCAGAAAGAAAGGTTTTTCCAAATCGAGATTGACCGATCATCTAAAAGAAGCGGGGATCGAATACGTGCATATACCCGAGTTGGGGATTGAATCGAAAAGAAAGAAAAACCTCCATACGGATGAGGATTATCGAAGATTATTTAAGGAATATTCCGATGATCTCCAAACCAAAGAAAACCATCTTGATCGGATTAAGACAATGAGTGATGAAAATAAAATCGTCCAAATGTGTTTTGAGAAAAATCCTGATTACTGTCACAGGGGAGTGATAGCAGAGAGATTGCGGGAAGTTGGGATGGAGGTGGTGGATGTATGAACCGAGAAGAGCTCATAGAAAAACTAGAAGAGATCGAGTGGGAAGATTTCGAGGTCAAAACAGCCAGGAACAAGATCCCGAAAAGCTCCTGGGAGACCGTTAGCGCTTTTTCCAACACGGCAGGTGGCTGGCTTGTATTTGGGGTCACGGAAAGAGGCACTTCCTATGAGATAACCAGTGTTGAAAATCCGGAAAAGATAGTATTGGACTTCACGACTACATTGAGAAACAAGAGCAAATTCAACATGATCATTCACGTGGAGTCCAAAAAGCATGATATCGACGGAAAAACCGTTCTTGGCTTCTACATCCCACCGGTTCCGCACCACCTCAAACCGATCTACTACAACAGCAGGAAGAATACGTTCATTCGCACGGGAAGCGGGAACCAGAGGGCGACCGACGAGGAGATAGACAGCTTTTACCGGGAATCGTCATTCACGAGAAAAGACGAATGCGAGACCGATCTTTCACTGGGATCGCTGAATAACACAACCCTTGAGCGTTTCAGGAACTATCTGCGGGTGAGCAGGCCGGGACACCGGTACAATTCCCTTGCCACACCCGTACTCCTGGAGAAACTGGGCGCCTTGAAAAATGAAAAAGCCACATATGGGGGTGTTCTTCTGTTCGGTACCGAGGACGCGGTACGCAAGATAACATCTGACTTCAGAATGGAATACCTTGAGATACCAGGGACATCATACGGTGATGGCCCGACGCGTTACACATTCAGGCTCGAACCTGAGAACAACCTGTTCGATTATTTCTTTTCCATCATGGACAGGTTATTCCGGAGGATCGATATACCGTTCAAAATGGACGCTAACGGCTTCCGGGTAGTGGACCAACCCCACGTACAGGCGGTAAGGGAGGCTCTGGTCAATCTATGCATGCATACCGATTATTTCAGTCCTGCGGTGCCACGCATCCGCGCGTTCCACGACAGGCTGGAGTTCTTCAATCCGGGGTGTCTTCCGAAGAAATTGGAATATATCATTAAGGAAGATTTTTCATTACCCCGCAATCCTGTAATAGCCCGCACGTTCCGTACCGTGAAGCTTGCGGAGAACGTTGGTTCTGGTTTTTATAAAATGATGAACGGTTGGGAAGGGTTCACCGGAAATGTTCCTGATACCTTGGAAGATATCGACTCATTCAGGATAACGTTCCGTTTCGCCGAAGCGGGAGAGGATGAAAAAACTACACTGAAAACTACCCAGAAAACTACACTGAAAACTACCCAGAAAACTACCCAGAAAACTACCCAGAAAACTACCCAAAAACAGCGAGAGATAATCGAATACCTGAGGAAACATCCGTTTGCTGGACGAAAAGTAATAGCCGAGAATATAGAAGGCATTACCGAGAACGGGGTGAAGTACAACCTCAAACGCTTGCAGGACATGCACCTGATAAGAAGGGTCGGTCCCGATAAAGGCGGTCATTGGGAAATAATCGAAGACGACGAGTAAATTCAGCAATACGGAGACCCACGCATGAACCCACACAAAACCCACCGGGGTACCCTTGCCCCAAACTCGACACAGAGCCACACGGAGGCGGAACGCCAATGATAAACAAGAAAGGAGCAGTGGAGCTGCGGAGGGGGTGAGGAAGGTGAAGGAATTATCCAATACACGAAATACTCCTTGCTCGGAGAAATGTCTCACGGACCGGATTTGTACATTCGTTTCTAGCCAAGGCAAGAGTATATGATGATGGTGAATCGGGGAACCCTCCGAACTAGAGGTGGTCAGAAAGATGATTTGAAACACATCGACGACCTTATAGAGAGGTATGAACTTGTGCCGATTATTTAAAATTCAATCAGCGTCATTCGTATCATAGAGAATGAAGCGGAATCGGCCCTCCGGGCTCCCGCTTTGCTACGTGGCATCAAGATACCACTGAGCCCTTGGAAACGTTCCGTTTCCCGACATAGAATCAAGATTCTATTCGGGGTGCGAAGCAATTCCCATTGCGAGCATGAGCAGAACTTGTTCTGCGGTAGCAGAAGAACTTCGTTCTTCAGGCACCTACGGGCTCCCACTTCATTCCGGAGACACCCTTCGGGTGCTCCTGAGCCCTCGGCAAGTAAGCCTGCGGGCCCCGATTCCGCACACATTGTCAAGCTGAAAACCTCGATTTTTCGTCCGGCTTTTCACCATTAACAATATATCCGCGAAATCCGGATAAAAGGGGATCAATCCATGTTCAAACCAAACTTTCACTATACGGACCTGCTTGTAAGGAACCTGACGTATATAGCGGAAGCGCAGGCGGTTGTACTCAACGCTCCTCTGGTTCCAAAATGGGAAATCAGCCTTCGGAGAGATGCGATACTCCGGAGCGCCCATGCTTCCACTGCTATTGAGGGGAATCCTCTGACCCTTGAGGAAGTGAGCGCCCTAGCCGAAGGGCGGGAAATAATGGTCCGGAGAAAAGATCGTCTGGAAGTGCTGAACTATCTTGAGACACTGGCGAATATTCCAGAATTCGCAAAGAGGAGACCATTCACCAGGGGAGACCTCCTGGATACTCACAGGATGATCACTAAAGGAACCCTGGAAAATTCTAAGGATGAAGGAAGGTTCAGAAAACAGCATGTAGTCGTAATGAATCGGGTCACGGGGGATATAGTATTCAATCCACCAGCAACGACGGAGGTTCCCGTACTCGTGGATGAACTTCTGGAGTGGTTCAACTCAGAGGATGCCCAAGTCATCGACCCTGTAATAGAGGCGGGAATGATGCATTACGAGATAGCGAGGATACATCCGTTCATAGATGGTAACGGGAGAACAGCGAGAGTGATGGCATCATTGACACTGTATGAAAGGGGATTTGATGTCAAGAGATTCTTTACGCTGGACGATTATTACGATCAAGACAGGAGGGGCTATTATGAAGCCCTCGACAGGGTGGACCAATCGAGCCTGGACCTTACCGATTGGCTGGAATACTTCTCCGATGGAGTTGCAACTAGTGTCAAGGCTGTACGGGAAAAGGTCATCGGCCTGAGCAAGGACATCAAGTTCCTAAAGGATAGGGGGCAGATCGCTCTTACGGAACGACAGATGAAGATAGTGGAAAGGATGGTCGAGAAAGGGAAGATCTCGAACAGGGAGATCCGAGAGATGTTCGACATATCATCCCAGGCATCTCATAAGGAAATTAACAAACTGGTGAAACTCCGGGTAGTCAAACGCAAGGGAAAAGGAAGAGGGATATATTACGAGCTGAAATAGGTTGATGATTCGGTTGATGATTCGGTTGATGATTCCTCCTTGCCAGGAGTCTATTAAAAATAAAAAAAAATCATGATGAATATGAAAACTTGGAGACCACGCATGAACCCACACAAAACCCACCGGGGCACCCCTGCCCCAAACTCGACACAAGGCACGAAGGAGGCTGTGCGAGTATGACCGACGAGAAAAACCTGCCGGAGCTGCCGGAGGGGTGGGTTTGGGCCCGTGAATTGGAATTGTTAAATGCCGAATAAAACTGTTGTAACTTTTAATCAATTCCTCCTGGGAGCTGCAGTTGGAGCTGGCGCAGTTGCCTTAGGTCTTCTATTGGCACAATTATTGAAGAACAAGTAAATAGAATTGCCTAAAAATCGCTATCCCATCGTTCGCTTTGCTCACTTCGCAGCAAGCTACGGGGCATTACGC
>JASLWR010000008.1 GCA_030740765.1 Thermoplasmatota archaeon | reverse complement strand
TCCGGGATCATTGGGGTGGCACGGATTATCTCATGTACGGTGACAAGGACCTGAACCTTACTTTATTCTACAATTACATACCATCGCCTCCTTCAAAGATTTGGCCCAACAGCACCAGCGATAGGCTGCCGCTGATAAGCTGGTGGGGGGCCTTGGACCAGGAAACGCCCTACGAAGAATTGGAATATTCGATTCAGATCGGAACCACCGGAGTTGACGATAACGTTCTTCCCTGGCACAATGTAGGTCATTCAACCTCGTACCAAATACAGGAAGAACTGGGGGTCGGTTTTTACCATATCCAGGTAAAGAGCTTTGATGGTGAATTTTATTCGGAGATCTCCAGCTCCGTCATGACCATAAGCTTATACGGCAATCACCCTCCCGGGGTGCCGGGAACCATCAGTCCGCTTTATACGGTTCGCCGGGACCCCACCATTACCTGGGGTGCCAGTACCGACAAGGATGTAAACGATCTCATAGAGTACTTCATAACCATCGGGACGGATTGGCACGGAACCGACATCATCAAGAGCACACCCACCAGCGTCAACACCATGTACCAGCTACCGTTCATGCTACCTTACGGCACCTATTACGTCCAAGTGGTCGCCACCGACGGCTACGAGTTCTCTCCAGTAAGGGAACTGCGTATGATCATTTTCGATCCGTCGGATAACATTGCTCCATTCCCACCCAGTTCACTCACCCCGAGGGAGACCCGGAACCCATCCCCCCTGATCCGGTGGGAGGGCGCTGTAGACCTGAACGGTGATTCCATTCTATTCTGGTTCCGTATGGGCAGCGGTCCCGATCAGGGAGACCTCATTCCCTGGAGGAGCACGGGGGATGACAATTTTTACCAGATCGAGGACTCGCTGTCGCCGGGATATTATTACGTTCAGGTGAAATGTTATGACGGGAACGCATTCTCGGGAATATTCGAGGGTGTTGTCCACGTGAAAGGCGCTAGAGAAATCGCCGGACCATCTGAGATCGCTCTGCATAGTTCCACAGATCCAACCCCTCTCTTAAACTGGAGCGGGGCCCATTATAAGGACAGTCCCGGTGGTGATGAAATTTTTTCCTATTATATCCGCCTTGGGAGCGAGCCACTCTTGGGTGATATACTCGGATGGAGCCTTGTTTCGAATGCGACGAGTTATCAGGTGGAGGCTCCCTTAATGCGCGGCGAGATCATTTACGTGGAGATCAAGGCATTCGATGGACACCAGTATTCCGAAATTTCTTTTTTCACCCTGCGTATCAGCGAATTTCAGCTCACCGTAGGGTTCAATGAAACGAATTATCTGTATATGATAACAGACGGGACCAACCAAACCATCCGTGCTTTCATCAAGAACACCGGCCGGGATGACGTTACCGTGGAACTGGGAGTTGGAGGTGCTTTTTCGAAATACGTAAAGACCCCGGCAGGAGCGCTTCATATCAAAAGTGGGGAGATGGTGAGCGTTCTGCTAACTGTAGACATACCCGATTCAGCCAATGTGAACAGGGACTCCACTATCGTTCTTATCGCCACCTCCGCTGATGGCGCCAGTGCCCGATCCGAGCTGCTTGGATTTAAAAGGGAAGATGTCGTGGAGGAAACATGGAGCGATGCACTGGGTATGAACTTTAACCTTATTCTTGGTATCATAGTCCTGCTGCTGGCATTATTCATTCTTCTGATATTGATAATTAAACGTGCAAAGCGCGGGAAGCGTGAGCGATTCGAAGTTATTGACGTACGAAAAAGATCCGAAGCGGTTGTGATCGACGATCTCATTCCCACAAGTATCTATTCCACCCAGCGCTTAAGCGAACGCCGAACTTTCGAAGCACTGGACCAGACACTAGTTGCCATGTTCAAGGCTCATGGTATAAGAACAAAACCCAGGGTAAAGGGACATAGGGGCAAGGCGTTGCCCGACGGCAAGGGGGGGAAAAAGACCCCGGCACTACCGCCCCCGGCCCCCGGCGAATTGACGCCGGATGAAATGAAAATAATGCCTCCGCCTCCCGGGGAGCGTGTGGAATTCCTCCCACCGGGAGATGATGTACCTGGATCGGAACTGCCTCCGGCTCCCGAAATGGAATATATCCCACCCGAGGGGGCAGGAAAGGGACCTCTGAATGTCACTGACGTCATCGTTGATGCAGAGGAGATCCCCGCTGATCTCCCTGAACCGGAAGAGACTTCGGATGTAGTAGACGAATCAGAAGCGGAGGTCGTGTCAATCCCGTTTGGGGATGCTGAAGGGGACGCGGAGCTGCCTGAAGAATTTGCGGAAGATACTGAAGACGTATCAACTGCAGACGTCGAAGATGATGAGGACGAGGTCCCAACTACAGATATTGAAGATGATGAGGACGAGGTCCCAACTACAGATATCAAAGATGATGAGGACGAGGTCCCAACTACAGATGTCGAAGATGATGCAGAACCACATGAAGAAGTATCGGAAGGTGTCGAGCCAGAACAAGCCGCAGGTGGTGACGATGATTCGGAACCGGAAGAGTTGGCTGAATCTCCCGAAGCTCCACCTGTTGAACTTGATATCGCCGCCCCATCCGATGATGTGAAAACCCCCATGCCTCCAGTGTCCGTAAACGAAGAAGCAGCCCCGGAGTCTGTGGAAAAGAAAGAAAAGAGAAATTCTCCGGCCGATGAAGATTCCAGTGCTCTTGATGACATAATGGATATCCTGGGTATCGATGAGGATTAGGGATAGCTAATCCCTGGATCGGTGGAGATTCTGTTTAAAGGCGATTCCCAGTTTATTTTTCCGATTCCACAACCTACAGAATCGGCGTTAATTTTATAATGATAATAGTACAATGGCTTTTCACAATTTTCCATCTTCCGATACAAAAGGTGAGTGTGAATGCCGCATATACTGCTGCAAGGGATTACTTGTTCCCGTATTGTGGTTTTTTTATTATCCTGTACGGTCATTTTTCCTTCGATATTTTCAGGCATTATTTACCCTGATCAAAATTTCCGTGGAACCGTTGTGGCTGTGGACGGGAGTGAAGGGAAGGTTCTAGATTCGAGGAGTCGAGCTTCCGTGGTCATCTTTGAAGATGATATGGAAACGGGTGGAGATGCCGCGAATGGACTTTGGGTGGTAACCGAGCTCGTGGATGAGGGCTCCTGTGAACCATGGGCAATAGAAACAAGCAGGTCCCACAGCGCGACCCACTCATGGTGGATTGACGACAATGAGAAGAGAACTGCCGAGGTCCTTGATACACCGTCGATCGTAATTCCCCCGAGAGTTACAGCACCGGAATTGAGATTTTGGCATTATGTGGATACGGAGAGCAGCTATGATGGCGGTTGGCTGCAGTACCGTAAGGATGGGGGTGCCTGGATCGACATACAGAAAAATATCATCACAAAGAACGCCTATAACGATAGAATCGGTTATCATGGCTCAGGTATTCCTTCAGGAGTTGAAAAACAGGCATGGAGTGGGAAACCCTACGGGGCTTTCTCGGAAGTGGTGGTGGATCTTAGCAGTTTGAACCTTGCCGGACATTCACTTCGCATCAGATGGAGATTTGAATCGGATGGGGGTGCTGCCGGTAACGGGTGGTGGGTGGATGACGTGAAGGTAACAGTGGAACCAAGGCTTAATCTTGAAAAGAGTTCCATAGGGTCTTCTGAGTCCTCACTTTTCCGATATAACGGGACAACAAATATAAGTGGTATTTTTTACGACTTTCCGGGATATGACCACGTTGATTATCAAATTTCCATGGTAGTCCGGGGTCCCGATCTGAAAGATTTCAAAATGCTAGATAATCAAACTCACGGGAACCAAACATTGAACATTGTGAAACTCTCTCCGGGAAATTTCACATTTTCCTTTGAACTGATACCACTTAAAGACTTAGCATTTGGACGTTATGACATCTCGGTCTCCATAAGGAACGTAAACGGCTGGTACGATTCCGTATCCTTCGACGAAAATGATGGGAATTTTACGCTACTTTCAGTCCCTCCCTTCTTCCGGAATGAAACCGTCAATTTCACCGGTGAATCGATAAACGTGCTTGATCATCGCGGGATTCCGCTTAGCATCGTTTTCCATGATCCGGATGCCCAGAACCCGAATGATTTCTCCATGGATCTGTACCTTTCCAGGCCTCCATCGAAGGTTCCTGTTTTCGAAAATTTATCGAACCGATCCGGTCTAAATGTATCCATGGGGGCTGTGGGTGTGTATAATGTTTCATACGTTTGGTATCCGGATACTCCGGAAGAGATAATGGAAGGTACGTATGAAATTGAATTAATACTTCGGGAAGAGGATGAGTACGAAATCACGCTGGAAATGTTCGGGATCGTGCGTAACACCACCGTTATGAGGAAATCCCTGCCGGACATTCTTTCCCTCTCGGCCACACCCAACACGGTTAACGTGAGCGGTTCCGCAAGCACGATACTTAAGGGGAATTTCCTTGATCCGGATACTTTTAATCCAGATGATTTCAAGGTCACCTTCAAGATCAGGGATATGCGTGGAGCGATCGTTATAATCACCGAGAGCGGGATCAACGGGGACCAAGGAATATCTATCGTGAAAGAGGGAGCAACACAATGGGTGCTTACCTGCAGTTATGATCCTCCCGACGATCTACCATTGGGTTCCTACGACCTTTACCTCGGCGTAGCCGACGGTGAGTCTCCTATCGTTTCCACTGGGTTCGAAAACAATACCGACGAGTTGCAGCTTTACAGTAATACGAATCCCATCATCGAAGAGGTGGAATGCAGCGTAACAAGGTTGAACATCTACGGAGAGGATTCCTGCCGATTCAGCGCTGTTTTTTCAGATGTCGACCATGAATCCATGGGTAATTTTTCCGCTCATCTTAATTTAATGGACCCGGAAGGGAATGTACACATATTGCTAGGGGGTCCTGGAGTTGATGTAAATGAATCAGTGCCGTATCTCAGCCCTCTTGATGGCTCGAAATATGTTTTCAGATATGACATAGACCCGCCTTCTCACCTAAAGGAAGGGAAATATCTAATATCATTTGCTATCTGGGATGGATGGCAGGGTCGTGATTCCCTGACCTTTGGCGAGATCGGGATAAATCTGACATTATTCTACAACTCATTTCCCTCTCCGCCTATGAAGATCTGGCCGAACAGTACCACGAATACATTCCCGCTTATCTCTTGGTGGGGTGCATTGGACGAAGAGACTCCATATGATAAATTGAAATATTGGGTCCAGATCGGAACCTCTCAGGGAGACGATAGCATTCTACCCTGGTATAATACCAACTTCTCCACCTCTTACCGGCCACCGAAAGAATTGAGCACAGGCGTGTATTATATCCAGGTAAGGTGTTTCGACGGTGAATATTACTCGGATGCACTGGAAATCGCTATGACCATAACCAGGACCGGTAATAGCCCTCCTGGAATTCCCGGGCCCATCAGCCCCCATCATACGATAAGGCAAGATCCGGCCATCACTTGGGGTGCCAGTACAGACGGGGACGAGAACGATCTCATAGAATATTTCATAAGCATCGGAACTGACTGGCATTCCAGCGACATAATGAAAAGCATTCCCACCAGCGTCAACACTTTCTACCAGCTACCGTTCAAGCTGGATTATGGTACCTATTACGTGCAGGTGTCAGCCAATGACGGTTACGAGTTCTCCCCTGTAAGGGAACAGACCATGATCATTTTCGATCCAACTGATAACGTATCGCCCTTTCCCCCAACGTCACTGGAGCCCCGCGTGACCCGGAATCCTCAGCCGTTTATCTCCTGGTCTGGTTTTAATGATCTAAACGACGACGAGCTATTTTTCTGGTTAAGGATTGGTACCTCTTCAGGTAATGGAGAAGTGCTGCCGTGGTCGAACACAGGTAAAAACAGTTTTTTTCAGCTAGATGAGCTATTGTCAGTAGGTAGATATTATTTCCAGGTAAAATGTTTTGACGGTACTCTGTTTTCCGATATCTTTGAGACCACGGTGGATATATTGCCACCTCATCCACTTCTGCCTCCCACCGGCTTCGATCCATCTTTTACCACGGACACCACGCCGTTAGTGAAATGGAGCGGAGCCAGTTATCTAGACGGCATTGATGGCGAGGGGAATTTCTCCTATCTCATCAGGATTGGTGCCAATGAAACAAGCGGAGACGTGCTCCCATGGACCTATATATATAATAAAACCTATTATCAACTGGTGAAAGAATTATGGCCTGGCAAAACAGTTTTCGTCCAGATCAAGACATTTGATGGCATCCTCTATTCGAACGTTTCGGTATGGACCCTTGAAGTGACGGAATTCCGGCTCACCATCGGATTCAACGTCACAAATTATATGTTTATTTTGGAAAAAAAAGCTACCCAGACCCTTTCGGCATTTATCAAGAACCATGGTAACGGTGACCTTACAGTGACCTTGAGTGTCACGGGTAGTTTATCAGCTTACGTCGATATGTCCGAAAGCAGCGTGACAATTGGACGGGGCGAGCTAGTGTCAATATCCCTGACGCTCAATGTTCCGTCTTCCCTGTCAGTGGATGAAAATTCACAAATAGTGTTAACGGTTACTTCCCTCGATGGAGCTGTGGCAAGTTCCGTGCCATTGTCCTTTGAGAGAGTTGTGGTGAAAGATGAGGGATGGAATGCCTCTTTGGATGGGAATTACCCTTTTTTAATCGGGATGTCAATTCTTATTTTTACATTAATACTACTGATGATCTTGATAGTAAAACGATTCAAGAAAGGGCGACGGGAGCGAGCGAGTACGATATTTTCCATGAAGGATGACTCCGATGAAGAGATGCAAGACGATATTGCGGAGGACCAATATTCTAATGAGTGGTCTGCACCACGTCGTTCTCTGAAGAGGGTTGACGTTTCTATTCTCGATACTCTCCGTATCCACGGCATGGTAAGCGGAAAAAAGAGACTCAAGGTCACATTTCAGTCCCGTCGAGTTCCCCTGTCTTTAACTGCAGGTGCCAGAAATTCAAAGAGTGAACACACACGCGCACTACCGCCACCACCGCCTGGCGAGGTCTCATCTTCGCCAACCTTAACGGATTATAATGACCAAGTGCCACCAATGGTAGATATTCCAGAGCCCGTCGATGAGAGTGATGTGGAGAATATTAACCGGCAACTGCCTGGTCCACCGGATGATCCGCTGCCCTATCCCAGGCAGGACGCCTTGGATGAAGAATCTCTATTCACTGGATCGCCGTTTGCCCCGGAAATGGATTATCTTCCACCCGAGTCGTCTGGAATTATCAATGAGGAGCCGGGAACGTTTTCGATATCGGATGTTACAGACGCTTTTTATATTGAATCGGATCCTACTCCTCCGGAGGATGCGAATGGACTAGGTTTTATTTCGACAGAAATTGAGGATGATAATTGGGATGAACTCCCTGGTGACGAGGTGGATGAGGGTACTGTGGATGGAGAGAGAAATGAATTTGAAGAAGGGATCGGGGTTGCAATGGAAGCTGGATTGATTAATGAAGGTGAGGATGAAAAGTGGGCTGGCGCGAATATGGAAGTTAAGGATGGAATGGAGGGACGAGTGAATATTGAACGAGAGGCTGAAGCAAAGGCTGGAAGTCATATCGAAGTAGGGGATGAAATGGAGGTTGGAGGTCATGTTGAAGCAGAGGTTGAAATGGATACCGTAAGTCATGTTGAAGCGGAGGATGGAGTGGAGGCTGGAGTGGAGGATGGAGTGGCGACCGTAAGTCATATTGAAGTTGAGGATGAAAAGGAAGGTGGAAAGGGTACTGCAAAGACAATATTAGAGAGGGGTGCTTTGTATGAGCCGGGATTAAAGGTGGAAGAAAATGCCGAAGAGAGCACATCAGCTCTGGATGATATAATGGGAATATTGGGAATTGACGAAGATGAAGAAGCTTGATATTGCAATGGTCGTTTTCTCAGCCAAAAGAGAAAATCCAGATGAAATGATCTTCGCAGCTGACGGCAAGCCCACAAGTTACCGAGATCTGTTGGATCGTATCGCCAACACTTCCGAAAAAAAGAAACAACCGGATCAAAAAACATCTACATCAAAAGAAACCGGTGACGCGCTTAATGAAACTGAGTATAGGAAATGCGGGATCTGTCTCGAAGGCTTCAGACCAAATTCAAAAGTTGTGAAATGCAATTGCGGGAGAGCTTACCATATAATCTGCGCCACGCAGGTTGGTGAATGCCCTATTTGCGATGTCGATCTCCTGGATCTCAGCAGCAGGTTGATGGGCCGTGGTAAAGTAAAAGATTATTCCTTCATCTGGGGTAAATAATTATTTTCATCCCCTTCTCAATTTCCCTTATAGATCAAAACGTAAATTATCGAGTTTTGTTCTTTTTCCGCATAGGGGTCTTAGTATACGAACTACAGTATTTTGATAGTGAATCATAACCCATCCCGCCGGGCTCGATATTCGACTCCACGTTGAAGTTCATGGGAGTTGAGATGAAAACATTTTCCTCCTCGAATCTCTTTAGGATTTCATGAAGTAATTCCGATTTTACCGTGCGCATTTTTTTCGGGCTGTCAACGTAGAACCTCACTTCAATTACGACATCAAAATCCCCGAATTCTCTGAGAATCACCTGAGGTGCTCTGGGTTTTTCCTGCACTTCCGGGTTGCCGTTTGTAATTTCGTTCAATATGCGTTCCGCAGCGGAAACGTTCTTCCAGGTGGGAACCAGGCCAAACCTTATTCGAACCCGTAGTGAGGGTTCCTGGAGGTGGCTGAAGTTGGCTAGAAAGTTCTCCGTAATCATCTTGTTGGGGATGGTCAATATAATCCCGTCGGTAGACTTTACCTTGGTGCTTCTGAGCCCAATTCGAAGCACATCGCCCCACGAACTGTAGAGGGTCCCTATCTTTTGCGGGAGCAGTATTCGGTCACCGATCTTGAATGATTGATCAAGCATGAGATGAAGGCCGGCGAATATGTTTGAGAGCGTATCTTGCGCTGCGAAGGCCACTACGATTCCCACAACTCCCATGCTTGTGATAAAGAAAGTGATATCCAGACCCAGCCGATTCAGAATGATGAAAATACCAACTACCACGATTATGGCACTACCGATCCTACGGGTCATGGGAAGAAGCATCTTTGATATGCTGGGCTCATTCATTCGTTCCGAGAGCTTTATTCCAGCATTCACTAGAGTTGTAAGGATCTTGACGCTGACGTACATCACGTTGATAATAAGAATGATATTGTAGACCAGCTCGAGCCAGTAAATGACATTGGTCGGTATAGATAAAAGTTTCAAAGACGATAATATCCCGTAGAGAGCCACCATAAGTATCAAGGGTCCCCGGACCGCATTTACGATAATGTCATCAAGTTTTATTCGGGTCTTCCCCGACAGTCGTTTTATGACGAATGTAATGAAAAGGGTCAAAATGAGGGTGATGACAATCCAGATAACCAGGGAAAGGAGAAATCCACCTACTTCATTGTCCAAAGGCGCAGGTAAAGGATTTTTGAACGTTTCAAATATTAAAGTATCGTGTACTTTTTCCGCCTTTACCACACGTTGAACATCGAAGTCACCCTCTTCTGAGGAAACGCTGAATAACACCACAATATCAACTTCGTTGTGGGCGTCCTTCGAGTCTGGTGAGGCTGTAAGGGACACTTTCGAGCTTTTTCCCGTAGTAAGTGTAAAAACCTCTTCGCTTTTAATGTCGATGTTCCAATGAGTTCCGATCTCGGGAAGTATCACTCTCACTCTCACAGTGCAGTTCGTCTCTCCATCATTTGTAAGAACCCATTCGTACCTTATCTCCTTCCCGGGTTCCACAGCTTTCACAGAATCGTTGTTGTCGGTTATTTTAATTTCATCGGTGACCGCGCCTGATACCAAGGGCCCTAAAGCTATGGTGGTTATGAGTAGTATGATGAATAGAATAAACCCTTTTTGGATTACTTTGCATGCCGCCAGCTTCATTTCACTTACTCCTGAATACTGAATTCAGGCTTTTCGAGATCAGGTCCATATCTGCGATCATTCCTCTTTGTGAGTTTAAAATCTCACTCACCTTCATGGTTTGTTCCAGAGCTGATGAGTTTCCCGTTCCGGCGCCCAGTACTATGTGTATGCCGTCAAGTGCAATCTTCAAAGCAGTTTCCCGGGCATAGGTCCGGGACATGGCTCTCCATGTATCAGTATCGAACTTCACTGTTTCATTGTATTCTTCCTTGGCCGCACTTTGCGAAAATACCATTGAAGTCTCAGCAAGGGCCGCAAGCTCTCCCAGTTTGAATAGAACGTGCTGGTTCCGGGTGAGTTTCTGGGCCCTGCAGTTTGCGAAAATGCTGTTGAGGGCGGCAAGGGCCAGGGAGACGGTACCTGCACCGACATCCGGTGCACTTTTGTGCAGTTCCGCAAGGTTCCGAGAGAGTTCGAGATAATAGGTTTCCCTGCTCTTTAGGTGGTTCTGCCACCTGTTTCTAGCGATGGTCATCTCCATGATCTCGTTGGTGCCCTCGTATATCATGGTTATTCTAACGTCGCGTTTTATCTTTTCAACGGCATATTCCCTGGTGTAACCGTATCCTCCCAATGCCTGGATGGCAGCTTCCGCCGCAGCATTACCCGTTTCCGTAGCAAGGTATTTTGCGATAGCTCCCTCCGTCTGGAGCCCTTCTTCTCCGCCGTCTAGGCGGGCGGCGATCTCCTCGATATATGCCTTGGAGGCTTCCAGCCTGACAGCATAGGGAACGATCAATTTATGCGTGTATCCCTGCTTCTCGGATAGGGGACCACCAGCCTGTATACGCTGTTGAGAGTATTTGATGGCCCTCTCGATAGCATCCCATCCACCGCCCAGGCCGAAGGCCGCAACCATCAGTCGAGTGTAGCCGAAGACCGCCTGGGCCTGCATTAGCCCGAAACCTTCTTTTTCACCCACTAGCTGATCGGCGGGTACGTAAACGTTATCCATGGTAAAAGCGGCGGTGTTGGCGGCCCTTATGCCGTGCTTGTCCTCCGGGGCGTTGATGGATAACCCTTCGGAACCTTTTTCCATTATGAACCAACAAAATCCCTTGGGAGTCCGCGCGAGGATCAGATAAATGTCGGCCAGGCCTCCGTTGGATATCCACTGTTTGGTGCCGGTGATACGGTAACCTGTGATAACGTCGTTCTCCATCACTGCCTCGGCCCGGGTGGTGCTGGCACCGAGGTCGCTCCCGGCGTCCGGTTCGGTGGCTCCATACGCAACCAGTGCGCCTTCATCCGCTATCTTGGTCATCCACTTGTTCTTCTGTTCCTCCGTTCCTCCAACACGGATAGGATCGGTTCCGAGAAAGGTGGCGAATATTGCCGTGGCGATACCGAGATCGATACGTGCTAGGGCTTCACAGAGCCGGTAGACGTCATAGGTGCTGCCGCCGAAACCTCCGTATTCCTCGGGCATGAGAACGAGATGAAGTCCCAGTATCTCCGGGTCGTACATCTTCCTTAATATCTCTTCGGGAAATTCACCGTTCTTGTCAAGCTCCAGCAAGTAATCGAAGGGGAGATGACGAGCAGCAAAATCGTTCAAGCTTTCGAGTATCATTTCACGCGTATCCGAATCCAGACCGACCATTTAATTCCTCCAGGCGTCCATGAAACCATTATCAGATTATGGACATTATTTTATCGCAGAACGGTAGGAATAAAGAGCTAATATATATTAGTTTGTGCATATTGGCCCAGTTGCACCGCAGGACTTTATCACAGAATGACAATCGGGGAAAAATAAATATAATCTCCAAAAGCGTTACATCTATGCAATAATAAAGTAGATTACGGAATCCTGTGGGAATCTTAATATATTGTCAATGGTGTGAAGCTCGACAAAAAGTCGAGGTTCGCAGCTTGACAATATGTGCGGAATCGTGATCCCGGAGGGTTGATTCCGCTTCATAGAATAAATCCATAAAACTTCGAGAAAACTGTTTTCGACGTACCGGTGAAAATAATGACAGAACTACCTGGCGAGCAGGAATGGCTTGAAAAACAGAAGTTCACAGATACTTCAAAGATAAAGATACCAAAGAAATTGATCGATCATGTCATCGGGCAGGACGATGCGGTTACGGTGGCAAAGAAGGCCGCTCTACAGCGGCGCCACGTCCTTCTCATCGGTGAACCCGGTACCGGGAAATCAATGTTGGCCAACGCCATGGCGGAGCTTTTGCCCCTCGATAACCTGGAAGACGTTATAGTGTATCCCAATGAGGAGGATCCAAACAATCCAAAGGTCCGAGTAGTCCCCCGCGGTAAGGGTAAGGCCATTGTGGATATGCAGAAGGCCGAGGCCAAGATGAGAAAGGATCAGAAGAACAAGATGAAATTGATGATCATCGGAGGTATCGTGGGACTTTCCATTCTGGCATTCCTGTTGATCCGGGACGCTGACGGGAACATCAACCCCATGATACTCTTTTTTGGCCTCATCGCAGCGGCAATAGTCTACATGGCCATGAGGGGGATCGCCCCACAGAGGGACGAAGAAACAGTTCCTAAACTTTTATTATCCCAAAAGAAAAGATCTTTGGACCGTTTTGTGGATGGTACAGGTGCCCATGCGGGAGCACTGCTGGGCGACGTCAAACACGATCCCTTCCAGTCGGGAGGCCTCGAGACCCCCGCCCACGACCGGGTGGAGATTGGCGCCATTCACAGAGCGCATCGTGGTGTTCTTTTTATCGATGAACTGAATACACTTAGAATCGAATCACAACACAGCCTTCTCACCGCCATGCAGGAGAAGAAATTCCCCATCACCGGGCAGAGCGAGCGAAGCTCGGGCGCAATGGTGAAGACCGACCCGGTTCCCTGCGATTTCATTCTTGTTGCCGCTGGCAATCTCGAATCCATGAAAGGAATGCACCCGGCACTGCGTTCCAGAATAAGGGGCTACGGTTACGAGATGTACGTGAGAAACACAATGAAAGACACCGATGCCAACAGGAAAAAACTGATACGATTCATAGCTCAAGAGGTTAAGAAAGACAAACTGATACCCCACTTTGCCAAGGAAGCAGTTGGCGAGATAATACTTGAGGCGCAGCGCAGGTCGGGTCGAAGGGGTCATCTTTCACTGCGGCTCCGGGAGCTGGGTGGTCTCATACGCGTGGCAGGGGATATTGCCAAGGAAGAAAAGGCAGAACTCGTTACTCCCGAACACGTGATAAAGGCTAAGAATATTGCGAAACCCCTTGAGCAGCAGGTGGCGGACCGGTTTATCGAGCACAAAAAGGATTACAAAACCTTCAAGGTCACCGGTTATGAGATCGGTATGGTAAACGGACTGGGGGTTCTTGGAGCGGATACTGGTATGTCCGACTTTTCGGGAATTATAACGAATATCGCGGCGGAAGTTACCCCTGCGGCCTCTAGGGATGAGGGCAAGGTGATCGCCACTGGAAAACTGGGCGAGATAGCCCGAGAAGCGGTTCAGAACGTATCGGCCCTATTCAAGAAGCACACGGGCAAAGATATCTCCAATCACGACGTTCACATACAGTTCATCGGCACTCACGAAGGAGTGGAAGGTGACTCCGCCTCTATATCTATCGCCACTGCAGTAATATCAGCTCTGGAACAGGCCAAAGTGGACCAATCCGTAGCAATGACGGGTTCCCTGAGCGTAAGGGGAGAGGTTCTGCCCGTTGGTGGTGTCACCGCCAAGATCGAGGCCGCGGTGAAGTCGGGGATAAAAAAGGTATTGATCCCGAAAGCCAATATGCAGGATGTCCTTATCGAGAATAGGTATAAAAAGATGATCAAGATCATACCCGTGAGCACCCTGAAAGACGTATTGGATATTGCCCTCGTACAGAAAAAGAAAGGGATCATCGATCGTTTTTCAGAACTAGTGGTGGAGAAAGTACCTGTCACGGAGATCACAACCAATATTCCCGTGGACAAAACGATGGCATATAATTCCAGTTGAGAAAGATAATAATTATTCCGTTTGATTTTGGATAACGCAAAGAATTAATATATACGAGCTATATCGGAGAATCCGCATCAAGCTCGTTTCGAGACAAATATCTCGACTCTCTCACAAATGAGAGCCCTCTAAAAATACAGGAAGTGATGCCACGTTGCGTGTTATCAAAATGATATCGATATTCATAATTGTGACCTCTCTCGTAGTACCCGGATTGGTCGTAGGTCCGGGTCTTCAGAACGTTCAGGAAGATTTCGGAAACAAGCAGAAATCAATCGAAATAACATTCCTCACCGAAGGCAGCAAAGTGGTGAACATCCCGGTTTTTTCCAATGCCACGTATGATTACTGTACTATGAACGTTATGGGAAAATCCAAGGGAGGACTATACCCTTCCAATGTAACTGTAGATGTGGGGGACGATGGAATTATCGACTGGGGATTTCAGGAGAAAATGGGAATCATAACAACGTTGGGGGACGATAGCAGAGAACACCGATTCGATCTGACGGGCGAGCAAAAATATGATACCGAAACCTATATCGCTATTCCTACTGGATCCACAGTAAGCTCAGCATCTCTTAACATGACACCAAAGGGTGGTTATACAGAATCTCTCTTCATAAATATCGGTCCGGTGGGACTGATGAGTGGAGTTGGTGAAGAGATGTGGTATGCGGTGGATAGCGAGGCTCTTTTAAGACAGCATATCGTTACGGAGAACATACAGGTATTCACAAATAGCGACGGTCTGAACAACAGCAAAATAACTGCCCTCGCGGCAGACGAAGATTTCGTGTACGCCGGATCTGAAGAGCATGGCGTATCCATATATGACCGGGAGAAAGACGAGTTCTCCGCGCACCGGTGGGAAGCTGACACACTCGGAACAAATACCATACGCTATCTGCATTCCAATGGAGAACGTGTCTTCATCGTTACAGATCTCGCAGTGCATGTGTTTAATAAATTCGGCGATTTCGGAAATTTTCTCTATACCTGGGAACCGACTCCAGGGCAGCTTTCAAGTGTTGAAATAACGGATATCGAGACATTGGGTACGAATGTTTACCTTGGCACAACCGAAGGTGTTTCGATTTATAACCGGAATACATTTAACTGGATAAACCTGAACGAAAGTAATGGTCTTCTGTCCGATAACGTACAGGATATGGTGGTGGATGACGATATGCTGTACATGGCCACGGATAAAGGTATCTCGAGGTACGACTATACAATTCGTGATTTCCTTCCCGAGATCGACAGTTATCATCTTCCCGATGACGATGTCTCCCATCTGGCCCAGAACTCCACAAGTATATTTGCAGTGGCCGCTTACGGTGGTTACGACTCTGTCACCAAGATCAGCAAGTCCACCGGAAAGGCGGTGGGAGATCTTTGGTACCAGGGAAACCGGAATATAGGGGATGACGATTTCACTGAGATGGGATTTTTTGGGGGCTATCTATACTTAGCAACCCCCACCGGAGTATTCCGCGGAGAATTCCCTCAGGAGGAGTTTAGGGAGATACCTCTATCCAATAATCAGATACTTTCTAATTCCGTAACGGACGTTGCTTTCGATTCAGATGATGATATTGTTTATATCGTCACCGAGGATGGCGTCAGCAGATACGATGGTGCGAAACAATTGTTCGTTGAACCCTGGACCGAGAACACGGGGCTCGAGGACAACGACGGTACATCCATACTTCTCGATCCTGACTCCATATATGTGGGCACATCGAGAGACGGCGTTGCCAGGTGGTCTCGGACCGATGAGGACTGGGGGGAGACCATCGATCGACGTTTTAAACTAGGCTTGGAGTCAAACAAGATATCGGCCCTGGGCATGGATGAAGAATGTCTCTATATCGGGCATGATAAGGGTATTGACCGGTACTCCAAGGCCGACGACTTGGTGATCGGCGATCCCCGGTGGGATGTGGATGTCTTCAATGCCTCCTCAAAAGGAGTAATTGTGAACGATATCGTCAGCGATAACGAATACGTTTATGTCGCACAGGAATCTGTTTTTTCAAGCTTCGAAATAGCGTCCATTGGGGGGTTATGGTGCTTCAATAAAACCGATGTGAACAAGACTTGGGTGCAATTGACAAACCAGAGCGGGGTCGGGGCCAATCTATCGAGTAACGAGCTATTAAGCTTGGACCAGGACTCAGAGAGCATTTTCATAGGTACGGATAACGGTTTGAACATTTTAAATAAGGATACCTGGGATGTAGAAATAATCAACTTAAGCACGGAATCGTCATTTCTCGGAGGAGCGATATACGATATTTATCATGATAACAGCACTTACCCGCCCCAGCTTTATATGGCGGCGGCCCCGGTGATGAATGAGACATTGGGATATGAAGTAGGGGGGGGACTTCTAGTCTTTAATCTTATTGCCAAGCAAGTTATCAAGCAAATGAATCGAACTGTTATCGGTATGAAGATGACTTCGGATAACATAACTAGTATCGAAAAATACGGAAACGTCCTGCTGATGGGAACCCAGGAAGGCGGTCTGATACGGGTGAACCTTGGGAACTACGGGATTATGGATCCATCACAATCGTTGGGAGACCGGCAATTTCCATCAGATCTGCTCTTCGACCTGGGAAACGATGGTGATATTGAGGAGACCATTGATGTTTTCAATGCCCCGGTCAACATAGACATCGCTGACAAGCTAAATCTTCTTCTTCATTATTCCACCTCGTCCATCACTAAGTACGGAGTAGAGTTCTCCGTAATACCAATAAATATCTCGATTCATCCGGAAAGTGCGGGGATAATCATGATGTCGGACTTGCATATAGAATATGAATACGAACATACCGTTGAAGATTTCTCCAGCACGCTTAATACCTACATCAGTGAACTGCCGGATGGGGAGGACAATTTGCGCTATATTCCCGTCCGTGTATATTCGAAGAGCCCGGGAGTTGTGTTATTGACAGCACCTATGATGATGTACAGGATCGCCAATACCCCTGTTGCAAGCATCGTCAAACCTTTATCATGGAGAGGTGGGACGGTTTACAAGAATAGCATACGCGTCGAATTCGACGCATCGGGGTCCTATGATCCAGATGGGGAGCCTCTGGAATACCGATGGAGCTCCGATAATGAAACAAATCTCCGCGGGACCCAAAGGCAGTTCACGGCTTACCTGACAAAGGGCCGTCACAACATCTCTCTCAATGTGTCCGATCCCACGGGGAGATATTCCATTAGCAATGTGATCATTGATGTGGAGGGGAATCTTCCTCCCGTTTCGATCATTGCATCTCCACAAAGTGAAGAAACTTTCTTTAATGGACAGCCGGTGACTTTCAGTGGCGAAGGCAGCGAAGACCCGGATGGAGACGAACTTCTTTACACATGGTATGACAGCACCCATGCAAAAAAGAAGATAGGAACCGGCAAAACCTTGATACGGCCTTTCGAGATTCCCGGCAAATACAATATCACGCTATCGGTATCTGACGGCTCTCTCAAAGTGTCATCCGAAATTGTGAATCTAACCGTCAATTCTTCAACCATCCGATATCTAACCGAAACTTTCAACTCTACTACAATGTTCGGGGTGGAAATCGATTACACGCTGATACATTCCGGCTATACATCCATAATCGAATTGGGTCCTCTGGACCTGGATGACGATGACTTGGACCTACCAGATTGGGAAGAGACCAATCTCACCCATATAGGAGTGGGGTTCTATATTAATGAGACAACCATGGCCACCAGATACGAAGAGTATATTAGAGTCTCCTATGGGAGCCAGTCTGAATTCCTCCGTAACATTGATATCGATACCCTAGGTCTATATTACCACAACGAATCCACTGGAACGAATAAAAACAGCCAAATGTGGCTTCCCTGCACCACCATGGAGCACGATGCGGGCCAGAAGTATATCTTGTCCAGCATACCGGAAGATTGGAGGGATCCATCGCAGAGGACGAAATTCGTACTATTTGCCAATAGCTCTAGCTGGAATCGAACTTCCTTTACTGTTACAACTGAACCTGCCCACAAAAGCAAATCGGTAGATCATAAAGACCTCGTCATCACCGTCACCTTCAGCAACCCCATCATAGAGAGCACCATGGCCATAGAGCTCCTGGACGACATTGGAGATGGAAATATTCAGGAAATGCTGTATAAGCCCAACTATGATGAAAACACAACATCCGTATCCTTCCGTATGAAGAGCCTTGATTACGATTCGACATATAAAATTCATATCTCTTACGTGATGGACGAGTACAGACAGACCATCAAGGATCATGAATATACCTTCCATACGAAAGACGAGCCAGTAAATCGCGACGACACACCTATCTGGTACTGGATCGTAGCCGGTGCTATTCTTTTATTATTGATCCTGGTAGCAGTCTACTTCCTTGTTATAAGAAAGAGAAAGGAGGAAGAAGAAGAGGAAAAAGAGATATTTTCCTGTTCGAGATGCGGTTTTGTGCTAGAGGGTGAAGAGGTCCGGGACTGTCCCGAATGCGGTTTCGAAATGAAGAAAAAGGCCGAGGCTGTGGTGGAAATGAAGTTCATAAACTGCCCGGAATGCCAAGCCAAGATAGACGGCAGATCGAAAATATGTCCATTCTGTTCCAAGAAGGTGGGAGAGGAGCAAGAAGAGGTTGAGGAAAAGGAGAAGATTGTGGAAGAAGAGGTATTGCCGCCTCCACCCGCTGCGATGGGTCTGCAAGAGGATACCGAGTGTCCCACCTGTGGTACCATGGTAGAGAAGGGAATGGAAGAATGTCCGGCCTGTGGTGAAGTGGAGTTTTAATTCTAATTTCCAAAGGGTGGGCCCATGAAAGTCGATCCGACATTACAGGATCCTTCTTCGTATATAGGTAAGCTATCAGAAGGTTGTGTTCTCTGCGGACTGGGCGCAAAGATGGTACTTTTTGAAACTGGATTGTGTTCTCGTTCGTGCTTTTACTGCCCGATTTCCGAGAAGAAATCGGGTCATGACGTGATATATGCCAACGAGAGACCCGTTTCGGAGATATCCGAGGTCATGGAAGAGGCTGCGCTGATGGATGCTCTTGGTACCGGTATTACTGGGGGAGACCCCTTGGCTGCGATAGGTAGAACTTGCCAGCATATAGTCGAATTGAAAAGGCGCTTCGGAAAAGCTCATCACATCCACCTGTATACCGGGACTCTAGCTTCGAAAGAGGTTCTCCGTGCATTAATCCGCGCCGGTTTGGACGAGATACGTTTTCATATTCCACCTGAAATCTGGGACTCGGTTGAGTTGAGTGATTCGGGATTGGGTGATTCAATCCGGGAAGCAAAAGAACTCGGTCTTTACTGCGGCATTGAGGTACCGGTTTTCCCTGAGCTGGAAAAAGAATTGATCAAATTATGCCGGTGGACCATGGAAGCAGGTGCCGATTTTATCAATCTCAATGAATTGGAAATGAATTATATCAATTACAAACATTTAAAGGCCCGTAATTACACTACCAGATCGGATATCTCAAGTGCAGTTGTAGGCTCAGCAGAACTTGCGAAGGGGGTGCTTTCGCATTTCGGGAAGTTGAACTGCAACATTCATTTCTGTACTGTTGCATTCAAGGACGGAGTACAGCTGAAAAATAGAATTGGTCGAAGGGCCCGAAACGTGATGAAGCCGTATCATGAAATTACTGAAGACAACACTCTGGTGAGAGCTTTGATCGAATGCTCTCCCACAGATGACAATCTGCTTACTCTTCAGAAAGATTTCGACATACCGGATGGTATGATAGAAAGGGATCACGTCAATTCGTGCCTGACCACTGCCTGGTATATAGCCGAGGAGATCAACGATCATATTCCGTTTAGATGTGCCATTGTGGAAGAGTATCCAACGTACGATCGATTGGAAGTGGAGAGGAGATATCTTGATTAACCGATCGAGAGAGGAATTCACATGAAAGCCAGGAGGATATTCATTGTAATAGGTCATGACTTACCGCTGGACGGGACGTTCAGCCTCGAAGATCTTCCGGGGTCTGGCAGGATAGACGAAATTGCAAGGTGCGTCACAGCCGCTCTTCTTGTATCCAACGGCATCAGAAGGGAAGCGGTAATCCTCCTGGTCCTGCAGGGTGATGGGGACACTAAGGTGGTGGAATTCCAGGGGAAAAATATGAAGAACCTAAATCCGGACGAGAGGAGTACTGCTGCTCTCATCAGGATCGCGCTCAAAGAAGAGATATTCATCTTTGAAAAGAAGGTCCTTCCTGGTATCAAGCTCATTCCGGGGGACCTCCGGACCCTCATAGAAAAGATCGACGAGAGTTCCTACGTCGTGCATTTGCATGAAGACGGCGGGGATGCATTCAATATGTGTGTGACAGATTTAATCAAGACATCAATGAATGATAAACAAACATTATTGATAATTCTGTCAGATAATCTGGATCTGTCCAGCGAAGAAGCTGAGATCATTAGTGAAATTCCCCCGTTTCCGCTTTCACTGGGGCCCGTGAGCCTGCAATCCCATCAGGCAATATTGGTGATGCATAATCTGCTGGACCGACTTTTGCTTTAGTATTTATTAATGGAATTAATGTCTCGAATTCCATGTTCATGTTCATATAATTACATTATTGTTACAATACAGTTCATGAACCGACCATATTTAATTATCGCTTAGTTGTATTATTAGTTCCAACAAGGCTGAGACCCATTGAGATCGATGGTAAAAATATATCCGTTCGGTTTTCCGATACCGAAAATGAAAAATCCCACCATCCGACAAGGGGGATTTGGGACCGGTGATCGAAATAAACGGATAAAACTAATATAAAATCGAAACACTTAAGTAAAAAGATTTAAAAACGGTCGAGATATTAAAAGCCAAAAATTATTGTCTATATTAGAGGAATGGAACGCAAATCTGAATGAGATATGAGGTGTAATGATGAGAAAGGTTTTTGCAATCGTGATAGTCATTGTCATGTTGGCAATGGTTTTTTACCAGACGATACCGACATACGAGAATGAAACCGCTATCGAGCCCATTGGGATATCGGAGGAACCCTCCGCGGGCTCATACATGGAGGCTAACGAGGAACAAATGATCCAGTATGAACCGGAGCAAACGGATGGTCCGCAGGCGGATTCCTCTGCTGCGGGGTATAGCGATGGATTGTTGCGTCTGGACGGTACTATTGACCCAATCGTGTTCCAGGTATACAAGGAGAGAATACAGAGGGAGAACGATCAGATAAACAACCCGCCCCCAAAACAGAGATCAAGGTTTCATCTAACTGCTGCCACCGGTATTTCATTCATTTATCCCACAAACTGGCCTCGTGTTATGTATTATGAAAATTATTCGGTGGTTGGCGTTTTGTTCGAGGATTCCAATGAGAACGGTCTTTGGAATCAGGGCGAGATCGGAGTACCTAACGCACCAGTCCATGTATACTGGGGCGAAGGGCACGTTAGAGAGATACTTCCGGCACCAATAACCGGTGCAACCCAAGCAACCCTGGGTTCATTTTCGACGTATTTCACAGTGACCGAGACCCAGGAAGGACTATATCCGCTTAATTTCACATTCAAGGGTCTGACCACAAGGAACGGGACAACCTATTACGAGCATACTCCCGGATCACCGCCTCCTGGCGGACACTGGTTAGCAACAGAACCTTCAACCTGGCCACCGAATCAGGTGGATTACCGGGCTGAGATATGGCACAATGTCAAGATCGATTTCCAGGTTACCTCACCGGATCTGGATGATATCGAGGTGGGTGACACCCTGGAGATCACCGGCACATTGGAGGATGCTGACCTACATTGGGGACTAAGCCAGAAGGTCCTACACGTGAAATTCGATAACAATCCTGTCTACCCCTCCACGGTTACGACGTCGGGGACCGGGACATTTTCCTATCAATACAAGATACCTGAGACCATACGGCCGGGCAAACATACCATTGGGGTGGAATTTCACTCCGGCTATACGGACCCACAACAGGAAAAACCCAATTATTACTATGTGGATAATTCCACCGTTGTGGAGTTCAAGGTCCATCGTCCAACGCATTTTATTGTGGACGATCGTGTGGTCTACAGGACCGACACTATAAACATATCAGGTGCAATAGTGGATAACAGAGGGCAGGGCCCGGATCCCGTCATTGCCAACGAGTCCTTCAAATACGAGGTGATCATAAACTGGGGCGATCCTTCCGAACTCTATTACGAACCGGGGATGAAAGCAACGTTATTGCCGTCTGGAAACTTCACCCGGCAGTTCACTATCAAGAAGACCCAGCCTCTGACCAGGGTGCATATTACTTATCATTTCAGGGTGGAGAATGCCGATCACGGGGAAACCATGTACTACAGGGAAGCCACAGGCGAGGCATATTATACTGTGAAAGCGAGAACAATACTTGAGTTGCACGTAATGGACAAGGACGGTAAGAACGAGCTGGATATCGTCAGCCGAACGGGACCCACCAGCGCCTTCAAGATCACAGGCGTTCTGTGGGACAAGGACCAGAGGGATGCCTCGGGTCACTGGACCAGTCCAATCGAGAAGATGTCGGTGGATATCTGGTGGGGGGATAAATATCTGGGTGAGCGAACAACCGACCAGTTCGGGAGATTCAGCATAGATAAGAACCTCGGCATAAATGATCCCATCGGTCCGGTGATGGTGCGAGCCAACATGGATGACACTTACTGGTACAAGGGATTCGATACAGATAGTTACGCCGGCGACGGATCGTACTATGGTAAGATCGTGGATGTGGTGGCGAAGACCACCATCGAAATTATGCAGGGATCCGGATTGAAGGGGGAGAAAGCGGTAATAAGGGGTCGTCTCTACGACGATCGGGGTGCCGCATACGGGATCGGTAACCGCTCCGTGGAGCTATACTGGAAGAAGACAAAGTTCGCGCCTCTGGGTTCGTCCATAGGTGAAGCACATACGGACAATAATGGGAATTTCGTGTTATCGAGCTTCCAGATCCCAAAGACCCAGGGAGTAGGGGATGCATTCGTGGTGGGGATATTCAGAGGATCCGAAAAGGTGATCCATTCTAAAGACAAGCAAAAGCACTTTACTGCCGGGGATGCGTATGATTATACTGAATCCGAGGATATCACTTACAACATCTCGGCATATATTTACGTTTCCATAGATCCAAGCATACTGAACGGATCCAAATACACCCGTGGAGATACCATCAAGATAAGTGGCGAAGTGGTGGAGGTTTTCGAGAACAAGAGAACGAGCCCTCCACGTTACGTCAAAGGCATTAAAGTATCTGCATTCTTCATGTGGGACGGTGGGGAGCAGAAGCTTCCCGATACCACCACCGATGATTTCGGTCAGTATGAGATCGTTGCTTCGGTTCCCAAGAGTCTGGAAGTGGGTCCGTATATTTTGAAGATGTACTTCAATAATACACAAAAATATGTGACCAAACCTCAGTTTCTGGAATCCAGAAGCATAGTCGTGGTGGCGGATACATACATCAAGATCGTAGACATACCCGAGGACGTCACGGGTGATGAGATTTCCGATATAGGTTATGTCAATCCCAACGTGGAGACCGGCTACCAGTTCAGCATTCTACTTCTGGAAAAGAACACGTTGCTGAACGAACCTGTACCAGTTAACGGTACCATGGTATCTCTGACCGTTACGTTGTGGGACGATTCGGGTATCCGGTATATCAACCTCTCCAACATGAAGACCAACTATCTGGGCCGAATCGATTTCAACTTTACAGGCTTCAGGTCTGTGGACGGGATATCTATTCAAACACCTGGACTTGGCGCGTCGGGCAAAGCCCTTATCGAGTTCAAGGGAAGCGGCTATCTTACGAAATCAGACGAGGAGATCGATCTTAACTATATTGCCAGGCCCATACCGCCTCCTAAACTGGGACCAACGGACCTTCAATGGTGGTTAGATCGCCCCGCATCCCTTATCGGAGTGGGAATATTCCTTGTTTTGTTGATACTTGGTATTATACTTCTGGTTCTCTATCTCCGCAAGAGAGCCCGTATCCGTGGTATCAAGAGGATCATTAAAAGGGCTGCCGACCAGCTTATCGCGGGTAACGAGTACACGGCCGTCATCTTCAAATCATACCAGAAACTGGGTATGCATCTGAGGCGTTTCGGTTATCTCAGGCGCGAGGCTGAGACTTTCAGGGAGTTCGAGGATGCGGTCCGCACGGCATTACCCGTGGACAAGAACAGCCTCAACGGTTTCCTCACTATTCTAGAAGAGGCTCGTTACAGCTCCCACGAGATTGGCGAGTCCCAAAGGAACAATGCAATTACCAATCTGCGGGGTATCGAGAGTTCGCTGACCTTTATACAGCTGGATGAAGAAGAGGCCATGAAAAAACTCGAAGAGAGCGAAGCAGATTTCGTCGAGACGGAGATCATTCTAAAAAAATGATGAAGAGGGGCCTCGATCGAGGTCCTTTTTTTTTTAATTTTTACCGTGATGGATGTATCAAATATCGGCGTATAACATAAGACCTAAAACATTAAATATCATTAGAAGTATACTGCGAAAGCGAAGAAAACCAGTTCCCTGAAAACATAAAGAAAATTAGTGACTGGCATAAAGGGTGGAAAGATGCTGAAGAGGGTAGCGGCGATCATATTTGCCCTGGTATTAATGGCAACGTACTTGTTTTATCCCATTTTACTTGATGCGATTGACTCTGATGATGACCCGATCTTTCTCGGGTTCAATGATACTCCCCGGGATATCTCGGGATTCGTATCTGATCTAAAAGGGGATTCGAACTACACTGTTAGAACCGTGGTAACGACCCCGGGGATATTCGAGCAAAATATGGTTGATCCAGAGAGGACGCTGTATATAGCTGCGGGAATCGAACGGGAATATACGCAAAACGAAATCGATGCCATCAAGTCTTTTATAAAAGCTGGTGGTCATGCAATAATAGCCGATGATTTCGGTTATGTCCAACCCTTGGCGGACGAATTCAACATAACGTACTATACCGGGCAGTTCTATGACCAGCGATTCGACAAGAATGTGAACTTTCCCATATGTGAGGCTGTTCTCGGTCTGGACCAAGGCCGCTGGCAGTACCAATATTCAGAAGGGGATGTGCCTAACAGTGCCGGACAGTACAAGGTTTGGGAGAACAACCCGGATGGCATCTGGGATGATAACGATGACGGAGACCGCTGGGTGGACGAAGATGTTCTGGACGATATCGATAACGATCAGGATAACCGGAAGCTGGTAAAAAACCATGTGGACGATGATTTTGATTGTGAAGATGAAAATGCCCGAGAAGGGGCTTTTAGCCATGATTCTTTCTTGGATGGCTCCAATAAACTGGATCGAAACGGGAAATATGATCTGGGTGAAAAGACCGGCAAGGACAAGATCGGACGCGAGGGCGGGGCTGTATGGATCGATCTCAATAAGGCTGTTGAGGACTTCGATGTCACGGGAAAACCACTAGATAATGATAATGATGGAGTTGCCAACGAGGTGATCGATGAATCCACTGAAGGCGTGGATGAAGATACATGGGATGACGATGGGGATTGGGTTGATAAAAATAAGAACGGTTATCAGGACCCATACGAGATCGGGGTGAACGAGGAAAGCCTTAATGGTGTGAATGATGACGCTAAAGTGTACATTTTCGGACAGGAATCCGATAATGATATGATCTCTGATATGTTCCAGGGCATGATCCCGGAAGAACTGCAGAAACTATTTAGTGAATATAAAATAATCTTTTCCAATAATGTTAAGCTAACATCGGAGACTGAACTCAGTCTGGAAGCTATTTACGCCAGGCTCAAGGATGACGTGGTCAACTGGGCAGTACCGCCAAGTTGGAAAATTGTGGATGGTAACCGCGAATTTCAAATAGAATTAAGCTCCGATGGGGAAACTTTCGAAATATACAAGATAGACAATATGATCGACGAGGACCTTTTCCATTACCAGGTGATCATGAACAAACCTGTTGGACTGTACTCCTTCAAGACCTTGACTAATGTGATCGCCAGGGGTTCGGAGAACAGTTACGTGGATCTGAACAACAACGAGAAGATCGAGCTGCCCGATGAAGGTTCGACCAGCCTGGCTGACAGAGTATCCACTGCTGCGAATCGTGTCGAACTCATTGTAGAGGTTGTAGACCCTACCTTCGTAGGAGAAGGTTCTGTGGTTTTTGTAGCGGATGCCGATATATTCACCAATGACCTTTTCGCACTTGACCACATGTCCATTGATTACGAGGACTTTTCGCACTCTCTTTACTCCGAGAGTCGGATCAATACTACATCCCTTCATCCGGATGACAAGGCGGATGGAGACAATCTCGCAGACAATACACCGGATGGGGAACCGGATTATGATAACCAGAAATTTATGAAGGAGCTGATCTTTTACCTGTTTTATGACAAATTCAGTTCGGATGAGGACCCGGAAATACTCGTACTTATTGATGACAGCCGGCACGGTGAGGATGCTGTATGGCTGAGACCGATGTACGGAAGTTTGAGAGTCACAAGCGTTCTGACTTCACAGAGCTGTTACGTGCTGGTCTCTTCAATATTCCTCTTTGCTGGTCTTTTCCTTGTGGTTTTATTGACCAAAGGTCAGAAGGAGTGGGAACACGAGTTCAACGTGCGGACCTTCAAGAAAAGATCCATGGTGCCAGTAGGTTCAGAATTGAAAAAATCACGTTTAAAGCGAGCTGTAATAGAGAAGGTCCGGATGGACCGGGGTCTCTCGCCTGAAGAGTTCCGTGAGGTTGATCCGCGGGATATCGACAGACTGATCGGAAATCCCCAGCTCATACAATTGGTAAGAGACGATAAGATTAGCTATTCGGATGAGGATTTCAGGCGATTAATAGAAATTATCAATAAATGGAAAAAATAACTGTCAAAGGAGAAATCCGAATATTATAAAAAGGTGATGAAATATGACAAATGGAGCAGGACCAAAGAAATTGCCCCCCGGACCAAGAGGACCCGGACCTGGCGCAAGGCCAATGGGGCCTCCGCAAAGAGGACCCATGGGACCTGGGCCGAGAGGACCTGCTGGACCCGCTAGGGGACCTCCGAGAGCAGGTGGTGCGCCCAAGGCGAGCCCAGCAGCCATCCGAGGTGTGGCAGCAACGGCGAATGCCGTTATAGAACAGGTATCCAAGGCAATCATAGGTAAAAGAGACGTTCTGGAGAATGTATTGATTTCCATTCTTGCAGACGGCCATACATTGATGGAGGATTTCCCGGGAACCGCGAAATCCCTTATGATTATGACCTTTGCAGACACACTGGGATGTAAATACAGAAGGATTCAGTTTACTCCGGATTTACTTCCCTCTGATATTACGGGTACCTATATCTACGACGAAAAAGAAAACGAGTTCAAGTTCAGGGCAGGCCCAATTTTTGCGAACATAGTTCTCGCAGATGAGATCAATCGAGCTCCGCCAAAGACTCAGGCGGCCATGCTCGAGGCAATGCAGGAAAGACAGACCTCCATCGAAGGAGTGACTCATAAGCTACCAAAGCCTTTCCTTGTCATGGCTACCCAGAATCCCATTGAACAGGAAGGTACATATCCACTACCAGAAGCTCAGGTAGATAGGTTCATGCAGAAGATGAGCATGGGTTATCCGTCCAGAGAGGATGAACGAGAGATCCTCATCAGGAGGATGGGCCGGGGCAAGGACGATGTCGATGTGGAAGTAGTAACCAATCCGGAGAAGATATTGGCCATGATGCGAACTGTGGAAGGAATACACCTTGATCCAGCATTGTTGACCTATATAGTGGAGATCGTGACAAGGACACGAGAGGACCCCCGTGTTGTGGTGGGCGCCTCACCCAGAGGTTCGCTGGCGCTTTTCAAGCTCTCGAGAGCAAGGGCCGTCCTTCACGGAAGAGACTATATTACTCCGGATGATATCAAGGCTATCTGCGTACATGGGTTGGCTCACAGGATTATCCTGAAACCAGAACCTCGTATTAGAGGTGTGCTGCCTGAGGATATCCTTAACAAGATTCTTGCAGAAGTGCCAGTACCCGCGGTGTAAAGTAATGTGGACCAAGAAAGCGGTATTGTTGCTGTGTACGGGGGTCGGTCTAGTACTACTGGGACTGATATTTCGAAATCTACTCCTCCTCGGGATCAGTATCGTACTGTTTGTATACTTGGGTATAAGCATCTTCATAAATCTGAATATGATGGTGCGGCCGAACAGGCAGATGTCCAACGAAAGGATCTTCGAGGACGGAATGATAAAGACCGAACTTCAGTTGATCCGACCGAAATCCTTTCAAATAATAGCCCCAGTAATAGGCGGGGGAGTTGTTGGCCTGGTGCTTTCACTTCCCCTCGGTTTCTGGCTCTGGGGATTTCAGAGTCTGGGGAACGGGGCGGGATTCCTCGCCCTATCGGCCCTTATGATCGGTGCTGTTACCGGAGCCCTAATCGGTTATTTCTCCTCGAAAGGTGGAATTGTCGAGGTAAGGGATACTCTGCCAAAGCAGGTGGAACTCCGGAGAGGGAGTAATTACACGTATCTCGATCTTAAACCAAAGGGAAAGACCCGGTTGAGATATGCGATACGCTGTCCCTTAAAGGGAGTATACAAGCTCGGTCCGGTATCCATTAGATCACACGATCCTTTCTATCTGTTCTACAATGAGGTCAACATCAACTACACCACGAGGCTTACCGTATTCCCACAGACGAGGGAGATCAAGGAATTACGTCTTAAATCCAGACAGCCCAAGATGTACCCCGGCGAGATGCGCGTGAAAATGCCGGGCCCGGGATATGAGTTCTGGGGCATCAGGGATTATGTACCTGGAGATTCCTTCAAGATGATAAACTGGAAAGCATTCGCCTCCACCGGGAGACTGTTGGTTAACGAAAAGGAGAGGGAGAGTGTCTCCGATATCACCATCGTCTTCGATGCAAGGGAGGTCTCCGCCATCGGGATGGAGTCCGACAACGCAAATATATACGGTGCCAGGGCGGCAGCGACATTGACCCAGTATTTCCTTGGACGCCGAGATTCGGTTTGCCTGGTAGTATACAGTGACAAGGTAATGACAATCAAGAAAGGTGGTGGACAGAAGCAGCTCTACGAGATATTGACGGCCCTTGCTGGCGCATCCCCGAAAGGGGATATACCATTGCAGGGTATTGTAGAGGTTGCGTTGCCATATCTACCACGAATGTCTCCTGTCATCATTATTTCTTCTCTGGATGACGACGACTCTCTGAGAAAGGCAGTCAGCATGATGAAAGCACTCGAGTTCGATGTAACCATTCTTTCTCCTTCCACCATTGATTTTGAATTGTTGGCCAAGGAGAAGGGTGCCGTCCAGGAAGGCTCTAGCTTACTGGGTACCAAAAAGACGTTGCAATTCGACCCATTAGCTTATGATGTTCTGCGTCTTGAGCGGGATATTCTTTTGAAGGAGATGAGAGGATACGGAATTAATATTGTTGACTGGAAACCACAAACACCACTACAGCAGGTACTGTTAAGAGCACGATCTGCTTCAGGAATTAGGGGGGATTAAAAAATGGCAGACGGATTAGCTGGATCACAAATGTCCATTGATGCAACAAAGTCAGCATATTTGATCGTTCTGCTGCAGATAATCGGCACCCTCGTCCTTTTTGCGGGAGGCTTCTTCCTGTACCAGATTATCAACGCCGGGGAAGTATCGCAAACGCTGCAACTGGTGGGTTTTATCTTTCTTGGCATAGCGGTCATATTGGGTCTCGTGGGATTGTGGGGCAGTCTTCCTTTCGAAATAATCGAACTATCCGAATTGGAGATCGTACCAAGCCTGAACAATTTGATGGTAATGTCTACGGTCCTGTTCTTCATACTGGCATCCATAGTCGGTATCTGGGGAAGCAGGATGTACACAGATGTTGGGAAACTTGGAAGTTGGGATCTATTCGCTGTTCTTATATTCTCTTTCTGCGTGGTGACCTATCTTGAGTTGGCGTCAACTTCGAACCACTTCTATTCAGTGAAGAAATTCGCAAAGAAACATAACCTTAAAAAGGAGAACCTGAATCTTAATCTGCTTTCAGGTAAGTACCTTGTATGGTTCTTCGTGTTGTTCTCTGTCGTCTTCATTTATTCCTGGTTCGTATTGGATCTGCAGAATGTGATAATTGCGATGATGGGGGATGGTTATGTCATATCTCCGACTTCAATAGAAGGACTTTCACATCAATTCGCAAATTCGCTCATACTGAACTCTATCTACGGTGTAGCACTTTCGATGGCCATCGTGTTCATTCCGTTTACCATACTCATCCTGCTGATATTCGGCGGGAAGAAAAAGGAAGAAGAAGAGTTCGAAAGCGACGATATGATGTAATTTCCTTTTTTTCTTTTCTTTCTCTCATACCAGTATAGGGTCTATTTCAATTTTATTAACAGGGATTTGGAATTAATTATATTCAGCGGAATCGGACCTTCGGGCTCCCATTTCATTCCAGGGCATCAGAGATACCCTTGAACCTTCGATTTCCTCTGGAAATCTACAGGCTCCCACTTCGTCTTGAAACATCAGAGATGTTCCTATCCCTGCCCGCAAGTGTGCGGTCAGGCTACGCAATACCCTTTGGGCATTGCTGAGCCTTCGATTTCCTTTGCAAACCTACAGGCTCCCGTTGCACTACGCAGACCCTACAGCTCTGCTGCGCCTTCAAGGACGTTACCTTGAAGACACGCCTGGATTTGCCGAGGCGTGAACCCGTAGGCATACTTGCCTAGGATGCAGCAAAGTCCTAAGGAGTTTGCGGAGTGCCAACGGGCATCGTCAAATCGTTACTCGAAAGGCCTCGACTTTTTATCGAGATTTTCACCATTGACAATATATACCAAAAAGTGGATATTAATACCAAAGAACGTGATATCAAAAACGGATCGATATGGGGCTGAAATGATGTTCACTGCTTATAAGATGAAGGGTCAAAGAAGCGGTATACCCATTTTATCGTTTCCGGTGGCCTTCATTATTATTCTATTATTGATGGCATTCTTTCCCGGAACCGCTCCATTAACTGCCAGTGGAACGCCAGGAGGCGGACCGCGACTCGTATGGACCGGTGAAGATGGATGCCATACAGATGGTCTTGAACCGGATTTGGGTCTGACATCGACTAAATATGATTTCAGGATCATGTACCTAGATGATCAGGGTGGAGACCCTTTGGATGAACAGGCCGGACATTATATTCACTTGATACTTGGGAACGATGTCGACGATATCAATACTACTTATGAGATGACAACTGTGGATAACGAGTATTCCGACGGATCTATATTCAACATTAGCATGGACGGTCTGAACCCAGGACAGTACCGTTACTTTTTCGAGCTAAAGGTACGTAATACAAGTTATCGGCTGCCGGCATCGGGATATATAGAAGCTCCTTATGTGAACACGAACCCCACTTTATATCCTGCTCCCGGAATCTATAAGGAGAGGACTGTATACCCGGAAATGGGGAATACGACTGATCTCTTTACTTTCCAGATATTGTACTCGGATGCCGACGATCATCCTCCCGCCGAGGGAGCCTTTGCTCGTGGAGTATATATCGACAACGTGTTTCACAAGATGGAATCGGCTCCAGGGAGTGGAAAGTACGGCAATGGAGATTTCAAGGATGGGGAACTTTATCGATTTACCACAAAACTGGAGCAAGGTGATCATAGGTATTACTTCCAATTCACCGATGAAAAGGGAGGGACCGCAACAAGCGAAGTATATGAGGATCTCACGGTAATAACGGGTTTTCCGGACCTGATGGTGAAAATGGATGGTTCATTACCTGATATACAGTGGGACTTACTCTCCAGCGACCCGAAGGATTGGGACACGGTCACCATAACAGCGGCAATAGAGAACGATGGTGGTTCCGATATTCCCCAAAACGAGAGCTTCTATGTCGATTTGGAGGTATATTATATCGATCCCTTTACGGGAGATGCCATACTCGAGGAGAAATGGGCATTCAAGAATACCGGCTTAGCAGTTGGTAAGGAACACGTTATTACCACCGGATACTCTCCTTATTCCGTGGGAGTATACGAGTTGAGGGTCATAGTTGACAAGGATAATGATATCCGGGAACTGATTGAATTTCATGGAAACCATTCTCCTTCAAACAATATTGCAAAGGTACGGTTCAAGGTTGGTTCCGATCTATCGGTATCTTCAAGCGATATCATGCCTATCTCGACCTATAACAAGAACGATCTAATATCATCTGTTACAATTCACAATACTGGGCCTACTGATGCCTTGCTCGTGGACGATCTCACTGTGGTGTTCAAGCTTGGTGACGAAGAAAAAATCGGACTTATCCCCAAGAACACGAAGATCAGTGCCGGGAAAACTTACAAAGTGGGTGTGGATTTCTATATGTCCACCGATAAGGACGAAGTGAACATTTCCGTTTCGGTGGATCTGGGTAGAGTTCTAAAGGAAGCGATAAATCCCGATAGTATTAATAATAACAACAATGCGGATTCCCAAATAAAAGTAGTAACGAGAACGAGCCGATACGTGTCGTCCTCTTTTCAACCACCGGTACTCCTGGTTATTGCAGCCCTTACCGGTCTTGCTCTTTTAACGTGCCGGGATCGTAATCGTAATACCCACTGATCGAACATTTTCAAACCACATGATCCATAATCGTATAAAAGGGGATATATTTCTATGAAAATTCTGGTTACCAGCGATATCCACGGCAGCAGCAGAGCTGTGCAGATGATAAGGGGGAAGATTGAGAAAATGGCACCCGATCTCACAGTCGTGTGCGGCGATATTACACATTTTGGGACCCCCAGGGAAGCCAGAGAGACCATTGATTCTCTTCCGGGTCTGGTCCTTGCGGTTCCAGGCAATTGTGATCCTTCCGGGGTCGAGCTAGGGGTAGCGGAAAGCCACGGGGTCGACCTCCATGGAAATACCTATGAGTTTGACGGAATAAAATTTGCTGGATTCGGCGGTGCCGGAAAAATGTTCGGTACCATTCGGGAGTACGACGAGGAATTTTTGGGGGAGAACATAAAACGTATTATCCAGGGTGCTGACGTCCTTGTACTTCACGGGCCGCCCTATGGCATAAACGATCTGTCGCAAAGTGGTCATGCCGGTTCCCGTGAGATACTTGAGGCAGTTCAAGCTCACAAGCCGATGCTGGTGCTGTCCGGTCATATCCACGAGTGTCATGGTATAGTCCGGGAGGACGGTATCACGTATATCAATCCCGGGGCTGCAAGGGATGGAAGATCGGCTTACCTCGAGATAGAAGTGGCGACACGTGAGATCAGGGATGGCTCCATAGAGATGATGATCGATAGCTAAGATCGATGTTCTTCATTCATTTATAAATTTGAATATATTGGGATTTTTTTCCATTATCTCTTCTTTGGTAAGGCCTTCCAGCTCGTGTGGAAATACAAGCCAGTTATCGTTCGTGCAAACGTAATAATCGGGAGTGATGTCGGTTTGGTTCCTCGAAGGTTTGTAGTACACGGTGGCGACGCGGATCTCAGGCGCATTCTTCCTTGCCTTTGCTCTTATTACCCTTAAAACCTCCACCATTGTCTTTCCCGTGTCGAACACATCGTCGATCAGAAGCATACGGTCCTCGCTGTTCACTCGGTCAATAACGTGATCTATACCCTTTATCTCCACCGGGCCGCTACTCATTATACCGGTATAGGATTGGGTCTTGATGGAGGTGTGGTATGGTTTGATCCCCTTGTACACCAGGAATTCATGAATAACGATGCCGGGAGGGGTGCCGCCTCTCCAGATACCAATGAGGAAGTTCGGGTAGTATTTGTCGTCCCAGATCATTTTGGCCAGTTCGAAGGATTTCTCCTGCAGTTCATTTGCCGTGATATACACCTTTTTTATCATGTGCTCCCCTTCTATACACGCATAATGACTATAGAGTTAATGGAGGCTGAGTGTATTAAGATTGGTGTTACATAAAAATTATCTTCGTATTACCACCGATAATATATCCTTGTCCTTTAGTTGATGGAATAGACCCACCTTCTGACCCGGAAACTTCGCACTGGGGCCCCAGACCCGGGCGTAACGGAAATTATGAACGAAATCCCTGTGTATGTTGTTGCAAATGGACTCCACGTCCGACCCCATCTTAACTACCATGGGCTCCTCAAGATCCGCCTTACCTCCCTGGGGTTTCAGAAAAACTCTCATGAATCGAAGCGTATCAAATATTCGATCCTTGATCTGCTCAATTCCCTGGTTCTTACCCACGGCAATGGGAAGCGGATTGTAGGACCTGTATTTATCAATGATTTTTGAAACTATCTCAGCTTCGGCAAGGTCTACCTTGTTGATAAACAGGATAGTTGGGAGATACAGCACACCTCCGGTAAGGCTGTCGATCAACTGGTAGGGTTTGATGCGGCTTCTCACCACTACGGTGGCATTGACGAAACCGTAGGTCCTGACCATGTCGCGTATGAGTTCCTCCGTCATGTAGGGCTGGTGACAGGTTGAAGCCACCTCAATTCCCCCTGCGTCGTTGACAGTGAGGTGTATGTTCGGCGGGGATTCGTTCAGCCTTATCTTCGAATCCGAAAGCTCTCGTGTCAACAGGTCCAGGTCCGGGGAGAACACGTCGAGCATCAGAATAATGAGATCGGAACTCCTTGCCGCGCTTATGACCTGTCTCCCTCTTCCCTTTCCCTTTGACGCTCCCTCGATGAGTCCAGGAAGATCTAGAACCTGTATGTTTGCTCCATGATGATGAAGAGTACCCGGAACCACCTCCAAGGTCGTGAAATTGTACGAACCCACCTCACTGTCGGCATCCGTGATACAATTCAGCATTGTGGACTTTCCCACGGACGGGAATCCAACGATAGAGACTGTAGCATTCCCGCTCTTCTTCACCTCGTAACCGCCGCCTCCCTTTCCACTTGATGAGCGGTTCCTCTCGATATCTTCCTTTAGCTTTGCCACCTTTGCCTTAAGTTTGCCCACATGGTGCTGGGTGGCTTTGTTATATTTTGTGTTCCGGATCTCCTCTTCAAGCAGATCGACCTGCTCCTTGATGGTCGCCATCGGCGTCCGGGAGCGTCGTTGGATTATATTTGTTTTTCCATCCGCAGGAATCCCCTTCGAGGAGAAGGGGAAGCAGATACCTGCGTTTCCGAGGATGAAACCCATAGAAATCTGTGGGTGATTCACCCAGCCGTCTGTGACCAAACGGAACCCAATTTTTATATTTCTTTAGCCACTTACACGCTCTGGTGCATAATTGTTAGCAAGGAAAACACTGCTGATCATAGCGAATAACGTCGCTGGCGGAATACTGGGATATATAATCCTTTTCGTCATCGCCAGATACATGATCAACGCCGATTACATTTACGGCGTTGTAGCCTTTGGTCTAGCAACTCTCGGCCTGTTCATGTTCATTCTAAATCCAGGTACAAACACAGCCCATATAAAAAAAGTGTCCGAAGGAAAGGATGTTGGGACCTGTATCGGTACTTACCTGGCTATGAAAGTTGTGTTGACAGCGTTCTTTTTAATCGTGATACTGGTTGGAATGTTCACCTGGAAACATATATTTAATCAGGGTTTTGAGTCCACCAAGATAGAGGTGGCTATATATATTCTTCTTATAAACTACGTGCTCACATCCTTCAACGGAGTCTTTGTTGCCACATATGAAGCCCGAAAGGAGATCGCGAAAGCTCAGCTAGGAATGCTGATGTCCACCCTTTCGAGACTGGCCGCCGTCCTGATAATCGTCTACTTCCAGATGGGTGTTTACGGTCTTGCCTGGACGTGGAACATCTCAATGATGGCGTACTTTTTAGTGTCGATACTGATGTTCAGGGGTTACCGGATAAAACGGCCATCCTGGGAGCTTGCCAAAGATTATATAAAATTCGCCTTTCCCATAATGTTTATTACAATCGCATCCGTACTGGTCGTCACCACAGACCGGGTAATGCTGGGTTATTTCTGGAATCCGGAAGACGTGGGTCACTATTTTGCAGCGTGGCGAATAACGGTCTTCATCATAATGTTCGGGGTCGCTGTGCAGAAGCTAGTCTTTCCCACCATTTCGGAATACCATACGGAAAACAAGAAGGGCCTCATTCAAAACCTTAGCTGGGTCGCCGAGAAATATATTGGCCTTTTCATCATACCCATCTGTTTTTTTATGGCGGTGTTTCCAAGCGACGTGATCCATATTATGACCAGCGATGACTTTCTTCCGGCAGCACCCATACTCCGCATTTTCGCCATTTACTCACTACTCATCGCTCTCAATATCCCATATGCTTCCCAGTTTGCTGGGACCAACCGACCCAGAATGGCAGCCCTGCTGGGGATCCCCGCTGCCATTTTAAATATATTATTGAACCTTATCCTGGTACCCGCATCCTTATTTGGAATCCCACTTGCAGGTCTCAAAGGTGTGGGTGCGGCACTGGGAACGCTCATATCCACAACCATTTATGTCGTTGTATCCCGCATAGTAATATACAAGTCCATATCAGGGACAAAAAGCAATTGGAAAATAATATTCAACCTGATATCCGCAGGACTGATGAGCCTTTTTCTTTACTACATTCTTTACCAGTATCATCCTATAGTCCGGTATTATGACATCTTTCTCTACATGGGAGTAGGAGCGGTAATCTATTTTGCTGCAATGTTCATATTCAGGCAGTTCACCAAGAAGGAATTTGTATATCTTCTCAAAGTAGTGGACCCCGTGCAGATGTTGAAATATATAAAGAAAGAAGTATTTGCCAGGAAGAAACAGGGTACAGACCGAGAGAAAGGCGTGTAAATAAAAGACTAATTAAAAGAAGAATAACTGCGACTACTTTTTTTTCGCCGCAGTTCTAACTGTTTTCAGTTTTCTCTCGAGAGATGATATATCCGCATCCGCCGTATTAATAAAAGTCTTGAGATTGGTAATGCGCTGAACTAGTAAATCATATTTCTCCTCGTACTCAAGTGTGTCGACCCTGGTTACCAGCCCGAATTCCTCGATATAGTTGTTGAAGTTCTCATCGAGATATCTCTCGATCCTTCCGTCGAAGAACCTCCTCTTGTAATGGGCCTCTTCAGGTTGCGCTTCCTTTTGTTTCGAGAAGAGCTTTTTGACCCTGGCGAAAAAGGGTGGCTTCTCTTCCATTTCCTGTTCCTGTTCAATTAACTCGGCCATATCCTTTTCCTCCTTTAGAATTCCTCCAGGCTTTTCATTCCCTTCTCAAGGGCGTCCATTCGGGAATTGACTGACGTTTTCTTTTTCTTAATGGTTCCGATATCCCGGCTGATAACCTTCAACTTTTTGTTCATGTCCTTCTTCCAGGTCTTCACCTTGGACCTTGGCATCAGATCCCATTCGTCAATGATGTTCCGGAAATGTTCGTCAAAATAGAGCTGGATGTGATCCGCCCCTCCCGTTCTTTTCTTCTTCATCTGATAAATATAATATATCAGGTATACGAAGACGAAAGCCAATAATAAAGCCACTATCAATATTCCGACCTGGTTCGTTGTTGACATCGCCATATTATTTCCCCTCCACTCCGTATTTTAATTCGAGCCTTTCCATTCGAAGTCGGGCCTTTTTCAGACGCTCTTCGGTTTCTTCTTTCCATGAATCCAGATCATTCAGTTCGGTTTCCGCCCAGTTGAAAGAACTGTCAATATCGATAAAATCGTTCTTGGTGGACAACCGGTGAGTATCGATCAATTCCGGCAAATGCTCACTGATATACCTATCGATCTTGCGGGGATTACCCCCTGTAAGTTCCCTGAAGTATGCGGTTATTCTTTCGCCTACACCTACCATATTATTCCTCCTTTATCATATTTTGGACGAGTATCATTCCTTGTTTTCTTCTTCATCTTCTTCAGTCTCTTCTACATCTTTCTTTCGGATGATCTTGTCTTTTATCTTTTGATACCCATCCTTTAAACTCTCAGTATATTTTTTATAATTTTTTATTATTACAGTGTCTCCGTCCTGGATATTTAACTTATCCATATCCCTTTTCCTTATTGAGGCTACGTCGGTGGGAATGAATTTATCTGCGTTCAATTTCACGATTACTCCCTTATCGATTTCCGGTGTGCACATGAACACTTTGTCACCGGCGTTGAAGTCCACATCCTCCACAAGGGATTCATGAACTCTTACCAAACCCGGCTGACCCTTGATCCTACTGGTTTTAGCCTTCAATTCCAGTTTGGGCACCTCAATTTCTTCCACTTCTTCCTTTTCCATGATCATTACTCCTATTGTTCTTCTTCTTCTTCTTCTTTCGAGGGGAATAGCTCATCGTAGGTCTTTCTGAGAACCATCTCCTCTCCGAGGCTCATTATATCCTCTGGCGATATCCTGAGACGACGACTTTTGAAACCTGTGGCGATCATAATCTTCCAAATTTTCCAGATCTTCAATTTCTCAGGCATATCGAAATCGGTGACCTTTCCGATCTTTTTATTATCTGAAGAAACTACCGATATTCCGACAAAATCCTTGCACATGAACATCTCTCTCTTTGAGGTTGATGGGATTTCCTCTTCTTCGTGCTCGTCGTTAAGAAGTATGAGATTGTTGTCCATGTCGAATTTATTTACATACTTTTCATGTATCAGGTTCTTTGCCTTTTTGCCCATCCCATGAGAGATCACAAAATGGGTAACCCGCCATGTGTTGGTATTCAATATCATGCCCACCTGTTTTCCGATGATGCCTTCGATGGCTTTTTTGAATTCAAAACCCTTTACCCTAGAGTATAACATTGATTTGCCTCCTTTATTGAGATGTGCGAACTAGCGAGACCAATGGGTTAGCTATTTATATAAGTTTCGGTGAACTCTCCACCTTGCGAGGAATAATTGTGGACTTTCAGTATGGGTCCCTTTTTCCGAAAGTGAAAACAAAGAGAGCGAGTAGTATGACGATGGTAATCAAAATAACCAAAACTATGAGAACGGGATTATCGGTCTTATCTGGGGTTTCTTTTATAACCTTGAAGTCCCTCTCGGCCAACAAGAAATCGGTTCCGTTATACGTATATTCTATACGGTACATCCAATCCCCGTGGGAGATTCCCTCAGTGGCGAGGTTGACAGTGCGTTCAAAGGTAGCCCCCTCCTTTATGGACCCCGTCTTAAGGTGAATGGTGACTGAAGAGATAAGCGTATCCAAGGAACTGTTGAATATGCTCACCAATATTTTATCCGGCTGATCGCCCTCCACATCCTTGTAGCTTACCTCGAATCGTATGGATTCATCCTCAGATAGCTTCGAAGGAATATTCGTTATGTCCTCGACTTCAGGTAGGGTATCGTTCTGGGTTTTTATTCCTTCCGTGATGATGAGGGGAAATGTCCAGTTGTAGGTCCAATTGTTATCCCCATCCTTCTTTCTAGTGGTGTGGATGAAATACTTGTAGAAATCCACTGTGTGAGGTAATTTTCCAATGTATTTCGTGTATATGCTGCCGTCATTTGCCATAGTATGATTTGTCCCGTTAACCATTAGATCCACATGAACGATCCGGTCGCCGTCGGGATCGGTGATATTCGCAGAGAAGACCTGCTCATCATTGACAGTATGTTCATAATCGGAGTGAGGAGTGATGGGTTCAATAATGGGTGCTGAATCGCTTTCGCGTATTGACAAAGGTAATCTGCTGGACTCTCGCCAGGTTCCGTTTGCCAGCTCCACATGGTGAACGAAATACCAAACTCCCGGGGGCAGGAAGCCGGTGTTCAATTTCAGATGGAGGCGGTAAAAATTTGCATACGGCTTTTCGGTATTGTTCAACTTGTACTGAAAAGTATATGTGGTGTTCGCCTCATCCGTGAGATTGATGTAGGTCCCTGTCTTGTGCGTCGCAGAATATTTTATTTCACCATGGGTCTGAACTTGAGCAACAAAGTGAATTATGTCACCTTTGATTATCGTTTCGGCCAACTCCGTGGCATCCACCACCGATAACTCCATTTCCTCCCCTTTTGATAAAGAAGTGGTGCCTGGTAATAAACAAAGAATAAAGAAGACTAATATGACAGGAGTATAACGTTTATCCATTCAACATTCCTCTGACCTTTTTCGGCTGGTATCCATCGTACAGGACTTGCTTTGAATTATAATGCTGGTTATATATAATTATGCACCTTATTATAAATAATTTTGTATCTCTCAATGCTAAGGTACCATTATAAATGGAAATGAATAATGTGGGAATATATTTTTTAATATAACGAAAGATTGATTAACTAATGTTATTGTTTCAATAATATATTTTAGAGCAAGGAAGGTGTGATTATGGAGCAGGTCTTCAGAAAAACCGCAGTAGTCTTGATATGCATTACATTATTATTTGTTATTGCACAGGGAATTTTCGCGTCGAATGCTTCCGGTGATGAAGAGCGTGAAACCCGTTCGTATCAGCTCCCGGTATGGGAAACCGGTGATTGGTGGAAATACTATCTTCATTCGGATGAACCCCAATCACTAAATTCAGGGGGTTTCCACATTACTATCGATGAGGTCACAACCGTGGAGGTCTTGACGGTGGCGGGAAGTGAAACTGTCACCGTCAACGGTTCTTCGTATGATATATATAACGTAACAATCGAAGGCAATATCGCTCAAAAGGGTTCTTACATTTATGGTCAGTATTCGGGGGCATACGCCGGTAACAGCGAATCGATAGGTTTTGCCTACTATCGAAGATCCGATCTTGCTTTCATAAAACGGATAGATGATATAACAGGTACCATGACTTTGGCTGGCCAGAACAGTCCATACACCAGTACCGTGATAACACTGTTGGAGCCTCCAAGAGAGGATTTCAATTTTCCCATGTCCCATTTGACCACCTGGAACGTGAATTCCTTGATGACGGTCAATCAATCAATAACATCCATGGGGGAAACCGAGTCAATGGAAATGCATACTCTATTCAACTATATCGCCACTGTTGGAGCCGAGGACACTGGAGAGGTTGTCGGTATTTTGATGGATTTTTATCCCGTACACGGAATTGGGACCATGGTGGGTGACGGTGGTTCGTCACCTTTCGAGGTCTATAATAATTATTCATCGGTTGTAAAGAATACCATAGAAGGACTAATAGGGTTCGGAGACGCGAACAGTTCTCCGGGTTCGGGTGATCTCACAATTACTCCTGCTGATTTTTCAGTAACCCCTCTGTCCCCCCGGGAGCTTGTAGCAGTGAATATTAGCTGTAATATATCCAACGTGGGTTACGGGAATGTGCCATATGCCAGGGTCCGGGCCGAACTGGATGGGGATCCCTTCGGTGACGACATCATTATAGATATTATAGAGTCTTACAGTGAATACTCTATTTACTATGAGATAGAACCACTATCCAAAGGAAGCCATACTTTCAAGATCATTCTGGACCCTGATGACTTAATCGAGGAGAGTGATGAGACGAATAACCACGCTGTTTTTAACTTTGAGGTTACAGCCAATAGAGAACCTGTGATAACGGGATATCAGCCTTTCACTAATATTATAATCAATAAGGGGGCCGCCGCTGTCTTTGAAATTGTTGCGGAGGACCCGGATGGTGATGATATCAAATATGTATGGATCGTGGATGGGGAAACCGTTTCGGAAACCACCGGGTCTGACTACGAGATGACATTTACAGGGTTCAATGAAGGGGATGTCATATTGATCATGGTGGTGGTTTACGATGATTTCGACGCCAATGTTTCCCACGAATGGGGGGTGACTATCAATACCGCACCAACCATTACCAGTCACACTCCGCTGGAGCAGATGATCACAATCACTGAGAACGAGGAAGTCGGTTTTGTCATCGTCTATGACAATGCAGGTGTGGAATCAGTTATATTCAAGTGGTATCTTGACGGTGCCTTGCTGGACTTGGAGACCAGCGGCTTCTTTACATTTGAGTCAGAACTTTCAGGTTTGAATTCATCCGAGAGTTCACCTTACGAAATAAAAGTAGTGGTTGAAGACTTATTGAACCTCAGTGATGAGTATACTTGGACGCTGGTTGTAAACAATAAGAATCAAGCCCCCACAATCGTAAATGCAATGGGTGGTGGGGTCGCAAGCGAGCTTCTCACTATTAACGAGACCGAGAACATGAAATTCAATATTACTGTCAGTGATCCGGACAGCGATCCGATTTCCTATACCTGGTTCGTTGACGGAATAGAGGTCACGGGGGCAAAAGCGGTAAATTTTATCTATTCGGCAGACCATGACACGGTCACCCACGTAAAGGGTAAAAGGACCTGTGACATCATTATCAAGGTACTTGCCGACGATGGCGAATACAATGACACGTACACATGGACCCTGAGAGTGGTTGACATCAACAGGGGTCCTGAGATATATTTTGACGAGTCTCCTGATTCGGTTTTATCTGGTATAAAAGAGGACGAAAAAGCTCATTTCAATGTAACGTCCTCGGACCCCGACGGTGATACTTTGTCCTACAAATGGTTCCTTGACGGAGAAATAATGACAGTTGACCCGTCCCCGACATTCGTTTTCAAGGAAGGTGATCACGCAATCCTATTGGTCGTGGACGACGGGTACGGCGATATCAAGAAGGAAACCTTCAATTTCACCGTGTTGCCTGGTGAATCCGGGATGAAGCCCGGTGGCTCCGGGAACACTGGAGATGATTTGGGGGGTAAAGGTTTCCCCATCTGGGCGATCATCGCCATAGTACTCGTTGCGGTACTGGTGGTCATCATGGTAGTGATCCTGCTTCTAAAAAGAAAGAAGCCGGCGGAGAAAGTATCCTTTGAGGGAATCCCAAAGCGCGAGGACCACAGTATTTTCCTTTGCCCGAAATGCAACGAGAAAGCGGATTGGGATCTTGGTTATTGCGTCCAGTGCGGAGATGACTTTAGCGATCAAAAATGAAGATGAGGCAGCCAAGATGAGTGATCCTTTGAACGAAATTGAGCTTGTGTGTCCCATATTGAAAAAAGCTTGCTTGGGGAAATTCTGCGCGTGGTATCAGGTATCGGGACAGTGTTCGATCACGGTGCTGGCCCAGGCATTTTGCCTGAGAAGCAAAGGGGCCGGGCTGGGTCCCTTGTAGAATTAAAAATCATATTTCCTTTTCTACAGCATTTTTCAATATCCTCAGGTCCGTGCTCCGGGGTGGAACCTCACCAGAGAGTCTCTCTTCGATCAAAGCGCATAAATCCTCAGCTTCCAGGTCTTTATGTGCCTGAATGAATTCCAGTACCGATGGGTGATCGGATAGATATGGGGCTGCCATGGCATATGCCCGTTCAATCCTGTCTTTGATATTGTGCCTATCGGGGAATTCCTGCAAATAACTCAATCCTTTTTATTTTATCGGTTTCATCTTTGGCCTTTCTTTTTTGTTTGCGGGTATCTCCGCTGGAGTCGTGTCGGCCTTGGGTTTCATTGTGGGTCTCCGGGGGGAAGTTCGGGGTTTCATCATTGGTCTTCTTGAGCTGGATTGCGGTTTCATCATCGGTCGCCCCACCTGCTTTGATATTTCGGTAGTGTGCTCTCTTTGCACTACTGGGGCCGTTTGTATCGACTCGTCCCGTGGTTTCATAATAGGCCGCCCCACTTGCCTTGATCTCTCGGGAGTGCATTCACTTTGCACTACTGGACCGGTCAACATCGGTCCGGTTGTTTTTTTCTCACTAATTGTCGTCACCGGCGTTATATCTTTGATGCCTCTCTCTCTTTTGGCGGGTGTCATGATGCCGAAAATATCATCAAGTTTCTCTTTCTCTCCGGTTGATCCGGAGACCACCGGCCCGGAAACCGGTTTCATCATAAGTGGTTTTTTCATATCAGTTTTTTGAGTTTCTTTGGTTCTCGGCTTAGGTTCGAGCATTAGCTTTTGCTTTGTCTCGGGAATATCAAGTGTTATTTTTGGTTCGAGCGATACTTCCTCAATGATATCCTCATCCAGTGGAAGCGCTTCTCCAAATATCGGGAGCTTTTCAGTATCCAAGTATAGATCGCTCTCAACGCTCTCTTCCACGTTGGCTAAAGTACTATAATCTTCCCACTCCCCTTCATCGGCCTCGTATGAGTCAGTAGTTGTATCATATTCTTCCCACTCCCCTTCATCGGCCTCGTAAGAATCTGTAGTCGCACCATATTCTTCCCACTCCTCTTCATCGGCCTTGTAAGAATCTGTAGTCGCACCATATTCTTCCCACTCCCCTTCATCGGCCTCGTAAGAATCTGTAGTCGCACTATATTCTTCCCACTCCCCTTCATCGGCCTCGTAAGAATCTGTAGTTGTACCATATTCTTCCCAGTCTTTATGATCCGCTTCTTGAGAGTCCGCTGTCTCAGTAAGCTCAGCCGGGGGTTTATAGATGGTGAATCCAAGGTCGGGTTTTTCAGACCCAGGCTGATCCTGGCTGGTTACGTAATAACCGGTTCCTTTGTCCTTTATCGTATCTTCCTTTTTCTGATCCTTTTTGCTCTCCTCTTCCTCCATACCTTCGAAGAAATCATCCAATTCCAAACCATCAAATTCGGGCTTTATTCCCCTCTCCCGGAACTTGTATTCCTCGCCCTCAACTAACCCAGTGTCCAATAACGGATCCTTTCGGCGGGCCCTGTTTATCCTGATAACAATGACTGCGATTATTACCAGTGTCATGATCGCACCAAGGATTTCTATGATCAACAATAATGGTGAATCATTTCTCTCAGCACCCTTCTCGAAACGGTATATCACCACTTCACCTCCCTTTACAGATAAAAGATATTCCGTCGGCCCATCAGTTACTTTCCATTCGTTTTCTTCCAAAGAACTTATTACTGCACCTGTGGAAAGGTTAATATTATTCTCGGAAAAACAATTTTTCAACTCGTCACTCACGGGGCCCGGACTCATTCCACCACATTGCGCCAAATCCACACTGAACAAGTAATCGCCACTGGGCTCTATAAGAATATATGTGAGAGTAACCCTATTGTTGGATTCGTTCATCTCAGAGATAGTCCCGTCGGGATCTAGGAGGAAGATAATAAGATAAGTGCTGTAGGTGGCTGGACTGAAATCGAATGTCAGTTCCTTTTTCATACCGGATTTGAAATCGAATATTTCACGTGTCCTGTAGGGAGCGATCCTATCGTTATTGATAAACAGGGAAACGTTGAATCGATCTATATCGAGATTTCCCACGTTCCTTACCCATATCTTCAGCTCTATGCTGTGGATCTCACTATCGCTAACGTTCACGGATGAATCCACCAGACGGGAATCCAGTGAGATTATCTTATCCACGTCAATGTCGAAACGAACTATCTTAACGGAGAAATCAATTGAATCCGATGCAGGATTTTCTGACGGGTCCCGGGTGGATCTCACCTGTACGGTGAAATGATATTCCCCTATGGCGATACCAAATGGAGCTCGGACCGTCAATATCAGGTTTCCACGGGTTTCCCTGTATTGGAGCATAACCTGCGAGATCATAAAATCGGGGGGGCTCCATCCTCCAATATCGGGATAGTCGATTGTAAAAAGCACAATATCCTGGGCGTTTCCAAGATTGCTTACGTTGAAATGGAACACATCCAATCGTTTCTCAGGATCGATCTCATCCGAGTTGATGGAAAGAAGCTCATCTCCCTTCCGCTTTGTCATCTCGAGAGAGTACTGTTTCATTACTTCAAAGGAAAAACTGATGGTTTCTGTAACCACGAGCTGCATCTTCCGGGCTCCGTTTGAGATGACCTGTACGCTGATAACGTAGATGCCCGCCTTGCTCAGTTCCGGTATACGAACATTAAAAAATATCTCGTGGGAAAAATCGTTACCCAGTTCTACATAGCTGGTATCGAGTTCACACCACGACGTTACGTTAATTTCCCCTTCTTTTAGCAGTTGGATACTATAATTATCATCACCGTTACCAGGATTCTCCACCGTGAAATTATATGATATCTCCTCACCTGGAAAAACCTTTGCTGTATTTGTGCTGAGGTTGAGGTTGAGATCGAACTCCTGAAATATGGTAATATTGAGAGTCAGGGAATCGTCAGGGACATTTTTCAGGGAGGTATAGGTTTCGATGGTGAGTGAATAGGTCCTGTTGAGAGAGGTTTTGGGTATGACAAGCGATAGAACGCATCGTGCTTTCCCGTATCTTGGAATTCCATTTGGGCCGATATTGGATAGATCAAACTCCCATATCCAATCGGGGGAGATCGACTTCATTTCCATCCTTGCGGTATCATCGGCTCCGTTCCCTTTATTCGTGATATTGAAATCAAGCTCCACCTCCGAGTGGGGATAAGAGAATGTGGAATAGAGGGGGGCCTCAAGGCCTAAACTGAATATCTGTTTTACCCTTGTCTCCACGGTGGCCAGATGATGCAATTTCGGGTCAACCTGTGAAGTTGCAATGAATTTGAGGACATCTGTATCGCCCATTTCAGCGTTGCCGGGGATCTTCACTTTCACTCTTTTAATCGCAGTCTGGTTAATGCTCAGGGTCTGGGTGAAGGATGGTCCCTGAATCTCGTGCCACCAGTTGTTGGGTGAATCCAGCGATATGAAATAAGCCTCTTCACCGTTGCCTACATTTCGTATCTGGAAATCATAGGTTACGTAGTCACCGGGGTCACCCTCAAGGTAGTCGGGTATTCCGTTTGCCGGATCTATATCTGTCTCCTCCACGTTAATGGGTCCCTCCACATTTACGAAAGGAACAAGCATTACTTCAACGTCAATATATATGCTGTGATATTGAGCAGGGTCACCCTGGCTCGTCCCTTTTATGGCAATCCGATATGTTCCTTGCTTTTCCATCTTCGGACAACTGATCAGCAGTGTCGTGCTCTTTTCCGGTCCGGTAGGAGGGCTGGTACCCACATCGATGGTCGGTTCGAGGACGATGACATCCCAACCTGCTGGTTTTTGGGTGGCCTCCAATCTGAAGGTATCGGATTTGTCGGGGCAGGTATTTGTCACTGTTATGTTCAAAAACCCCGTCCATTTTCCATCGTTTGGAAAATAAGGCTGATCGATAACCTTCAGGACCACTCCGTACGAACTCCGGGTCGCCTCGGCGCTGCTCCCACCAGGGGTGAGAACGACCAAGACTGTCCCGGTGAGAGACAGCAGCAAGAAAATAATTATCCACTTCAGCATTTTTACCGTACCTTTTGCTTTACCAAATCAGCTTAAGTTCATTGTGCCTATTTTATTTATCTCTTTTACTCATTTTTGTTCTTGGAAGCCGATTCCTTTTAAACTTGGCGATAATCTCATAAAGATTTTAGTAATAGAGAATGGATTGGTTGGATATGATGGAAAAAAGGATTTCATATTTATTGATTTTTCTTATCATTTTTATTATTATGCTACACAGTGGAGGCAGTCACGTCTACACTTCGCTACCTGCGAATCAGTCACCTGATCTACCCGGTGCTCGTGAAAGCAATTCAAACAAAAATATATTGTTGATGGACGAGGACCGACTTGTCGATGCCGGAGAAACGCTTTCGATATCTGCCGGGACCGTGGTATCGTTGGGTAAGGACGTTCGGTTGACAATTATTGGTAGGCTCTTGGTGGAAGGTGAAAAGAACGACCCGGTGATCTTCCAACGGAGCGATCCACTTTATTCGTGGGAAAGCATACTGATCGAAGAAGGTGGTTTTGCCCATATCAGTAATGCCAAAATATCCGGTGGCACAAGGACCCTCATCTGCAATAACAGCTCGCCGATTCTGGAAAACCTATCAATAAGTGATGCACAGAACGGATTAATTGTTTCAGGCAACTCTAAACCTTTGGTGAGAAACATCATACTTGACAATGTGGTGAACGGTATTGGACTACGGGCAGATGAGATCTCCCGAACAAATAACAATGATGACACAACCCAATGGCTAGTAAATATCTCGAGTGCCGAAGGGTCTCTGAGCTACCCAGCTCAACGTTTAGGTTCGGAATCATTTAATTCTCTTATTTCCGATTTTAAAAATTTGTATGATAGTGATCCCGGAAGTGTGTTACTTGAAAGCCGTTTTCATCTCTCGGCATACGATCATCTTTCTGTGGGCGGTCTTCGTCTGGTACTCTCCTATGACCGACCTATTGAAAGCGCACTGAGAATAAAAGTTTGGGTGAATGGTATTATACAGAGCGCTTCACAGCCCCAAATTATATCCGGTACTTCATATGGAGGTGGATTTGGAGAAAATTTAAATTTTTTTCAGGTTCTGGAAGGGTCGGGGTTCTATCATCGATACAAGGATATTCTTATGAGGGGAAACCAAACCGGTGGGGAAGACATACCCCAAGTTCCCAATATGCTGCCTAATGAGCATCATTTGGCCCTCAAGGAAGGTTTTTCTGAGGGTTTGAATGTGATCAGGGTTGAGTTGAATGCTAATTCGTTTTCAGATATGGAACCATCGGTTTTCATAGAGTCCGCTCTGAAAACGGGGGGTGTCTACGATAATATTTCTATTTCCAATGGCGGGGACTGGGGTATTTTTATACTGAATTCCGAACCGCTTTTTTCGAGAGTGAATGTTAATGGCGGTACACGGCAAGTAGTTGTCAAGGGATGCTCCCGTCCCATAATGATAGAGTGTAATTTTTTCGGTAAGAATGCTCTTTCGGGGATAAGCTCGCTTGATGTGGGAGCTTATATAAAATTACTGGATTCTAAATTCGCAGATTTCGCATGTGCACCTGTAGAGCTATCCCAGGGTACTGCTGCCATCGTTTCATGCAGATTTGATAATATCTCTGTGTCCGGTATGGGGGTGATACAACTGGATACAAACCCAAATATTTTACCAAATGTATCCGAATTGTTGGAAACCCGTCCAATTGTGATTCACGGGATCGAGATGAACAACATTTCCGGGTGGGCGATAAAGGTCATGGGAGGCAGGATGTCAGTAACCGGTTCCATGTTCTCAGATTGCGAAAATGTTCTCTATATTGGTGAGGGAACAAAGGCAAATATATATGGTAATACCCTGCGGAATGTGGTCTCGACTGGTTTACTCATATACCGTGCCATAGATAATCGTGTGAATATCAATTCGAATCATCTCATTGGAATGGGAAAATACGGGATATTGGTCAAACAGACCTCCGTCAGCATTTCCGATAATATAATCGAGGGATGTCTCGACCTTACGAGTAATTCAGGTGCGCTTACCGCTACTTATCTTCTGCAGCGGAACTGGGCACTCTATGTCGAGAATAGTATTTGCAGAATCGAGAAAAATCGTATGGGGAACAACACTTTTTCCATACTTGCCGGTATCGACAGCACAGTGCAAATAGCGGATAACCAAATCGGCGGCAAGGACGGTATAGGTATTGGTGTATTGTCAGAAAAGCCCATTCATATTTCCGATACCAAGATCAACGTTGTTGGTGGATTTGACCTCGTGACCTTTAAAGATTCAAAGATCAGTTTTGATGAGACTATCTATAATACTACGGTGTATATTGACGAAGATGATAATAGACCGGAAGGAAGTTTCTTTGGCGTGATTCTTCTTTTCGTTCTTGTGTTCGTGATACTGGTCCGTGGTAAAATAAAAAATTAGCTCGCGACCAACTACGGGCTGAAAAGGTCCTTAATGTGTATTCTTGTATCAGTGGTGAATATCCGGGTGCGTAGATTTAAGTACTAACGAGTTTATGTTAATAGCATCAGTCTTTACAATATGCTCCTCGGAAAAAAGAATTTTCAAATTAAATTGAAGTCGGATTCCACCCCCGAACATATCAAGAAAGCCCGCAGGATAATAATCAAGAACTATCATCCTGATAGGTGGCAGAGCGACAAGGATAAAGCGACCTTTCTCATGCAGGAGATCAACGTCGCGTGGGATTTGATTTCGAAGGAATAATTTTTTGTTTAAAAAATGCAGGTGCTCGCAGACCCTTTCAGGCGCCCATTATATCTTGGTGTACTCTATGGTACACCTGGCCTACCTGGGTGTTACTTGGTAGATTCCGCAATACCTTTGAAAGAAAAAGATGCAGGTGCACGCAGACCCATACTGGCTCTGCTGCCCCTCCACTTTTTTTCCCCCCCTAGTCGAAAAAAAGTGCAGGTTCCCGCTCTGCTCCGGCGGAAACAAGTTCCGCCTACCCCTTCATTTTTTTTCCTTTCAGTCAAAAAAATGCAGGTGTCGGGATTTGAACCCGAGCAGTAGGCTTTCTCCGGTATTTGCTATACCGTGGAAGGCCCAAATCCTAACCAGGCTAGATCACACCTGCATTATCGGTCCGGCGCTATTGGTTATTTTATATTTAAAGATATTTCCCGCTGGATTATGTTTGAAGCCGAGATACTTTGTAGTACCTTCAATCTTCCATATTGTCCAGGTACTCTTTGATCCTAAGGGCAAAAGAGATCGCCTCACTGTCCCTGTTCTTCTCCAAAGCCCTCTCTGCCTGGAAAAGGGGTTTAGCTAGAAGGCTGAGATGTTCCTCGTAATCGTCACGCTCCAGAAGCTTACTTCGGATGGAAGAATAGATTTTCCCGGCTTTTGGGTATAGATATTTTTCGGAAAGCGTCTCGATCATCTTTTCAGCGGCCCCGAAAGTTCTCAGAGCTTTGTCGAACTTGCCCGAGCTGATCTCCCAGTCGGCCTGGGAAAGGAATTTATCAACGCGATATATCTTGAAGATTGCCCTCTCGTCCTCGTCCACCTCGGAGAATTCATGCAGCGCCTGAACCCGCAAACCGAGATTATCGGATATCTCCTCGCATTCCTCGTATTTTCCCTCCAGATCCCCTGCCTCTATCTCGTTCTCCAACTTCTGGGCGCAGGACTGGCAAACCGTATCCTCTGTATCGAGGGATGTTCCGCACTCCGAGCACACGTAATCTCCCGTTTTTTCCTCCACCACCATATCGTCCGCCTCGTAGGGTACGGTCTTTGCCACGCTTATGGTGCGAAGACCCAGGGGACCCGTTCGATTTTCTATGACAATCCTCTCTCTGCGGACCGGCTCTACTATGGGTTCTTCGGGTGGTTCCAAGATCTCTTCCTCTACAGGTGGAGGCGGTGGGGCCGTATCCTTCTCCACCTCTTCCTCCTCCCCCTTCTCTTCCTTATGAGCTTGCATGAAAGGAAGCATGGTGGGCTCTTCATGAACAGTTTTATCTTCCTTGGTACTTTTTTCAGCCGGTGGCGCTGCCTTCTTTTCCTGTGGGGATTCTTCCGGGGGTCTCGCCTGGCCGTACTTTTGTACCACCGATTTCTTTCGTTTGACACCAAAGAGATTGTCCTGAATCTCTTTCTCAAGGGCTTCGATGTTCGCCTTCGCAGAGTCATTGTCCTCGTTTATCTGCATGGCGCGTTTGAAGCATTTTAGTGCAAAGTTCAGATTATCGATTTCCCGGTACGCCAATCCCATGTTGTTCCACGCTTTATCAAATTGAGGGAAGGTAGATACTGCTCCCAGATAATACTTAATGGCAGCGGGGTAATCCTTTTTCATAAATGTTTCATCACCGAGCTTCTTCAACGATTCCGCCTTGGGGGATATTTCTGACATGGTAGCACCTATGCTAAGTCTATACATTTTTTCTTTTTATACTTTTCGAAGCAGGGACGCAGCGGGGTCAAAGATATGCTATTGGGCTGACCGTATCAATACTTCCACAGTCTCGTAATATCGGACCAAATTGTACCGGGTATATATATATTCCCTGAAATAGTCCCTTTCTGTAAAAAAAACGTCTTTGATGTTCTGGTCCACAACTACTATCTTTATATTATTTTCATCCATATACTCAATTATCTCAGGGACGGTAGGATAGTTGAACTCATTTAATCCGTATTCGTTCTCGCCCACATATTCCTGGTACAGCAGCGGATGTGTGATGTTGAATATAACATGCCTGTTCGATTGGAAGGCGTAAATTGGCCATGCGAATATCTCATCGTTATCCCCGGAATTTTCTTCAATGTAGCTGGAAATATTTCTTATTTTCGTCAACGAAGGGTGTTGTTCCTCTCGACCCAGATAGACGTTGTATGGATCCGCTGCGTACATATAAACCGGCAATACGAATATGATCACGATGAGAACCGGTACAAGGGGACGTTTAAGCAAGCTATGGATTGATGTTTTCCATGCGACTGTTTTACCTTTTAGGATCGATTTTTCATTGCCCCTGATGGTGTACCTCTTACTTTTATCTGAGTTAAACAAGCCCACCAGAACTATGGCCGATATGATGCAGAGACCCGGTGCGAGCTCGAAGAAATATATCGGCATCCACCAAGATCGAAGGAAATAGAACAGTAAGGGAACGATGATCAAAAATAGTGGGATTGCATAATTGTACTTCATGGGCCATTGATGTGTCCAACCTTTCATTTCGGATGCGTCCAACCGATATATATCAGCGCTAATGATCCAGGCAACGAGATATGCTGTAAAAAGCATGAGACCGAGAAATACCATATTTGAAGTATTGACACTATCATATACCAGTGAAATAATGATGGGGCATGATATACTCATTATCACACCTAGAAAAAGGACGAAGCCCCCTATCTTTTTTCCACCCAACAGCTTGGGAATATGCGTCTCCACAATCTTTATTTTCCACATACCGAGAATTTTAACGGACATTATAAGGGCGGCTGCAAGCACACCTGCAAGTAGGATTTTTAACGTACGATCACTATATACTTGCTTGGATATCACGGCCAAGTAAATGATATAGAGAATGAATATGATGGAATAATAGAGTTTTCCTGTACTCGGATCATATTTTTTTACGACGTTTTTCCCAAGATTTAAAAGTAAAAGCAGAATGACGGTCAGCACGTACGCCTTCATGGCCCATTCAATAAATATATTCGACAGCTCCAAACCGGGAATCAAAGCAGCAACAGCTAAGGGAAGTGATAACGGAAGCAACCGTTTGATGATAAGGGCCTGATTCGATTTTGTTTGCGACAATGTAACCCAGGGTCTGGATAAAATGAAAATAATGCCAAAAACGGCCAGCACGTAGGCAGATGTGGCAATAAAACCGCCCGTTGAGCGTGATATAAAGCCCTCAAGCTCATCCACCGGGAGCGCTGAATGCATAAGGAATATCGAGATAGTGGCGGTCAATGATATGAATAAGCGATAATAGTATGGTTTTAGAAATCGTTTCATGGCCGCCGATACGAATATAACAATAAAAATTGCCAGATACCACATCTTGTATGCCAGTTCTTTTAAGTTCCATATGATAGTTTTTTCCTGGTCCACGTATTTCCACAGTTCGTTGACGTTGTACATTGAGATGACAATATTAAGGTTTGCTTCGTTTACAAGGAAGAACAGTAAACCCAAAAAAACAATCGAGAAGCCAGCACCGAAAATTATTGTGTTGGCGAAAAGCCGTGACGTGAGTTTTCGGGCGGATTTTTTTTTTCGGATTCTCAAAACGAAATAATAAATAAAACAGAAAATGGGAAGCGCAATGGCGTAAATGGCGGAAGACCGCCGGACCAGAACGGCCATCGAAAGCAAGATTCCTGAAAGTAAAAACCATTTTTTTTTATCATTGTTAAATCCCGTGAGGAAGAAATGAACGGCTATGAGAACGAACATGATACTGACCGGTTCGGTTACCGCAAGAAAGCCATATCTTACGGGGAATGGGGAGAGTGCGTAAAGAAGACCGCTGATCATCGCGATTTTCCCTGAAAAATATTTTTTTGCGATGGAAAAAATAAGCACGGCGGATATGGACGAGGAAAGGACAGATACTAGTCTCCCAAAGAATATATCATGTGTAGTAAGCCTTATCATCCCGCCGATCATGTAGAGTAGGAGGGGAGACCTACCAAAGAAATCTTTGTATGGAATCAGACCATCCATGGTCAGACTGCTATTTGCCAGATACCAAGCTTCATCAAAATCAAGCGGCATCCTTTCCGCAAGGAAAATTCGGAGAACGAGAGCGGACAGAAAGATGATCGCCCCATTGATGAGCGTTTCCCTTTTCAATGGCGACATTACCCGTCACCTGTGTTTTCGTTTATGAAATACATTCGAACTTACCGATAATTTTCACCGTTTCACGAATAACAGGGATCACGCTGAACAATATGGGTTCAGATATCCATTACCTTTCTAGCAAAGGCGATCCTGCCCTGTACTCTGTCGATCTTGATCTTCACTCTGGCACCCTTAGCCACACCGGCAACGAAAATCGTAAATCCACCCGCTTTTGCAACCCCGTCACCCTGTTTCCCGATATCCGTTATTAAAACGTCCACTTCAGCACCTTCTCTCACGGGATTCAGTTCCGTTTTTCTCGCACCTTTCTTGACCTTTATTGGACGATGTCCACCACAGGCTTCACACTGCAATATCTGGGTTCTTCCTTCCTTCACTATATGGGTGTCAGGTCTCTGACATTCGGAGCAGAGGACGAAGGTTTTGGTATAGCTTTCGATCTTTTGTCCGATCTGACGTGGGGGGACCCTACCCTTGAATACGACTCTTCTACCTTCAAGAACGCCTGCGGTCCCCAATTCTTTCAAAAGGTAACTTAAGAGATGGCTGGGTTTTCTGTTGAGTATGCCTGCAATGTCCGCGAAGTTCCTTACAACAGTGGTGTTTCCCTCTGCAAGGGCATCCACATTGGGGACACTGAAACGGGAATGTTCTTTTACAGAATCCGGTAGACTATCCCAAGCCCTGTTCAGTAACTTTTCATAGTCAAAAATATTTTCGGGGTCCTGGGAATCATTTTTTGAATTCTCAGCCATTTCTTCGTCGCTCATATTATACATCCTGTTGATAATCGTAATTAAGTAAATCTGAAATACCGATGGTGGTAAATCCGTGCATAAGATATTTAATTTCCGCATGATTTTACGTACACGGTAATTCCCTTTAACCGACAAGGAGATGGTCCTATAATGGAAGATGTTCCGGATTTTAACGTGCAACTGAGAATGGGGTTGAAAAATAGAGAATCCTTCGGTAAAGGAAAAACAAAACTTCTCACGCTGGTGAAAGAATTGGGATCGATCCTCAAGGCGGCCAACGAGATGGGGATGTCATACAGGCATGCATGGGGTAAGATAAAACGTATGGAGAGCGATATTGGTGCACCACTCGTAGTATCCCGCAGAGGTGGTAGTGATGGTGGTGAGACGGTTCTGACAGCCCTTGGCGAGGAACTTCTGCGTGTTTTCGACGAGAAAACGAAAGAGGTTGAACTTCTGCTTAAATACGGTCGAAAACCGGCGCTCACCGTGGATGGGATCATATTCGAAGGGGATTCATTTCTCGCGGTCAAGAGGAAGAACGAACCCTTCAGGGGAATGTTTGCTTTTCCCGGCGGTTTCGTTGACTATGGCGAAACTGTTGAGGAGGCGGTTGTAAGAGAGGTCTTCGAGGAGACTTCCTTTAAAACCGAGGTGCATATGCCGGTGGGTGTGTATTCAAGGCCGGACCGAGACCCCAGGGGGCACACCGTAAGCTGTGTTTTCATAATGAGGCGGCTCAGCGGAAAGGCCAAAGCTGGCGATGATGCCGCCGCCGTTAAGTGGCTTTCATGGAAGGAACCGGTGGAACTTGCATTCGATCATGCGGAAATATTGAAGGATGCTGTTAAATTTTTTCTAGGTCAAAATAATATGAAAAAATAGGTAATCCGATGAAGATCGCCATCAACGCCAGGGATTGCGTCGGGGCCCACCGGGGAGGCATTGGCCGTTATGCTGTCAATCTGCTGGAGACCATGTCAGGCAAAAAATATTCCAACCCCGTTGAACATATCCTGTACCTTAGCAAGGCGGATCTGGAGCGCTCTAAGAGAAGCAGGGCTCTGGTCCAAAAAGAAAAGTTCAGAGTGGTTCAAGGGGCTTTTGACAGCTGGTTTTCACGTATGTATTTCGATCATATCACACTTGCGGAGCTGGCTTGGAAGCATAATTTTGATATTATTCACTGCCTGAAATTCGTTCTACCTCTCATAAAACCGCTACCGGAAGCGACCAAAACCCTGGTAACGATCCACGATCTTATCTATCTTGAGAAACCCGATCTTTTTCCTTTTGCTACCAGGGAGTACTGGAAAAGAGCAGTGAAAGTCAGCGCCCGTCATGCGGACCTCATCTCGGTACCCTCTTGCTATACCCGAGATCAGATAATAAAATGGTACGGTTCGGAGATTGGCGAAAAAACGAGAGTGATACACCATGGCGTGGATCCCGTTTTTCGTCCAGGACCTGACCCGGATAAATCTGAAAAGTATTTTCTTTGCGTGGGGACCGTCGAGCCGCGAAAGAATCTCGCTAACATTGTAAAAGCGTTCGAGTATTTTACGGTCAGTGACGGTAATGGAAATGTGAAATTGGTATGGGCCGGGAAAAGGGGGTGGGAGAACGAAAGTATTTTCGATCGTATCAGGAAACGAGGATTGGAGGACAGGATAAAATTTACCGGTCACGTGGACGATGAACGACTTAGTGAATTGTACCGTAATGCCCTGGCCCTTGTATTCCCTTCGATTTCGGAGGGTTTCGGCCTGCCCGTTATAGAAGCAATGGCATCCGGCTGTCCGGTGATCCATTCGGGAATGGGGGCGTTATCGGAGGTTGCAGGAAATGAACAATTGAAAGTGGACCCTCATGATCCGGCAAGTATTTCTGAAGCCATGAAGGCTGTGAGCGATTCCGGGGAGTTAAGGCGGAATATGATCCGTGACGGAATAAAAAGGGCGAAACGATACACATGGGGGGAGTCTGTGAAAAGGCTTTATGAGGTTTATCGAGAATTGGTGTGATTTTTCATTCACCTAAGTAAATCATATTTTATATATTTACGACACCCATAAGAAAATTCAAAACAACCGCAATCCACTCTTCACTGAAGTCATAATATGAAGTGGCAGTTAATGGACCTACTTCGAAGATGGGAATACTAATCAACACCATGGGTGGATAAATTGGTTGGGGTGGGCGTCGAGGGATGAAAACCGGTCATGTTCAGATTAATCATTACTTTTCTTTCTTTCCCATTCGTCATGTATCTTATTAGCACAATCATCATCTATTTGAACAAGCCTATATTCTTTTAACCACTTGTCTACTATAACAACTCCTCTTGCACCCCCTCTCGCCATTAAATGAGTTTCTTCCTCGATACCTGAGTCCGTTGTAGATAATCGACTTCTCAATAGGTGTATAATTATTTACGTTTAGGGTAAAATTTTTATATCATGAAATCGATTAATATATTGCAATTCATCCTTTGGAGGAAGGGCGTTTAAACATCTCGAAAATGGTACGGAGATTTATGATTCCTTATGGAGTAATGCAAAGCCTATGATAATATGAAACAAATGATTCGAAATCGATTGATCCATGTATACACTGTCACTTTATTTTCCCTAATATCTATTTTATTATTTTGTGATTATTCTTCAGGAAATGCAATAGTCTTTGATTTCTTATTTAAACCGGAAGTTCCCCTCTTTTCTACATTGATGAAAACTTGGATCATGAATCTCCCCCTCAATTTCTTTTTAGTTTTCCTGATAATTTTAGTCTATTTAAGAAAGAACAATGAATATAAGATTCCACACTTTCGAATATTTTGGTTAAAAATGTTGTTTTTAGTCAGTTTTCTTAGTATATTAGGTGCTATTATCGATAGATTCATTGTTTTCAGTAATGTCGAGACTTAGTATATCAAAGAGGAAACATATTTGGTTTTTAATTATACTCCCAGTCTAATACTATGGATTTTAGGATTATTTTTCATATTCCTATCGTTTTACCTATCTTTTCGATTTTTATTACGACTTCACAAAAAACTTGCATTGTATATATCATCACTAATAACAGTTGTAAATCTATTATCATGGTCCTATATAACATATGCATTGAAAAAAGATTTTCAATTGTCAATGGTCATTCTTATCATATACCTCATAGTTACTTATTTGGGAGTAATTTCTCTGATAATCTATGCCAACAAATTGTTCTATAAGAAAAGAAAATCATTTGACCGAAATAGCCTTGGAGCAATAGTCGTTTGTATCCTATGTGCCAGCGCTTCTACTTGGGGGTATTCCTCATTCAACAAAGATAATCCTTCATATTTCTTTTATGAAAATTGGGCATTACACGGTTTTGCTAGCATAAACCTTGAAAGTGGTGCTAGGACCGATAATAAAGATTATCAGCTTATTGTTGCATCTGGCGGTTCAGATCCACCTTACGTAGGGAGTGCAGTTACTCGAACGTATTTTCGAGTATATTCTAAAGATCGCTTCGATCTAAGTAATGGAATCCATACAATTTCTGAAATCTATGGTAAGCCTATTGATGAAACTAATCTTTATTCGTTCCAAGATTTGAACCATGATGGCTTGGTAAATACTGGCGATCGATTTTTTCTCAAGGGTTTTAATCACATTGATGATAATGGGGAATTATCACCAGGTCTAGTTGATCCTGGATGCTATTTCTCTCTATATTGTGATGGACCCGATAGGCTTATTTTACTTTGTGAGGAGCAAGTAAAATAATTGTTCTTTGTAAGAATTTGCTTTGACTTTTTGTCTCATTTGTTATGGCTATTACTTTATTAACGTTCAAAGGAAAACCAATATTTCTATGTCTGAAACAATACAATGTAATTACTCATCTCAACAAAGGAATACCCTCTCTTCATTGGTACCAATCGAGAAAATCACCAAAACTTATTTTATATACTCATTATCTTTTTTCGTCCTATGACACAGAAAATCCAATTCAAGAAAGCGGAAGAATACTCCTTCGACGGTATATCCCTGGGGATGAACTTCAAGAATAATATAATGTCAAGACCCCCTTTTCATGTCTTCTGCGATGATGACCCAATAGATGATCGCTCAAGGCTAATGGTGGTCTACACAGCAACGGACTGCAGGAAAACCCGATTCCCGGATGACACTTCGGTTTTGATGTATTTTCCGGATTACTCGGAGGATAAATTCGATCAACCCCTGGAGGCGTTGGCTGTTATCCACGGTAATTATTTCGACGATAGGTCCGATTTTCCCTTGAAGGTGAATGACTCGCTGGAGGATTACGATATTGCAGGTGAATCCCTCATCACCTTGATACCCATGAGAACCAGAAGGAAACAAACGACCAATGTCGAGATAATGAGGTATCCCGACAATATTTCGATAATTGCAATTGACGTTGGTGGCAAGAAACTGATCGGGGGATTTGTGCTTGGGAAGATGCCTGAAAGCATGGAGGCGGAATCCTGGCGCTCTATATTGAAGGTTTACCGATCTTTTGCACCCGATAAGATCAAAGCTTTTTTCAAGAAATAATGAGCAAATCTACATTGTGGAATGAAATGAAAAATGGGTTCATAGAGTGCTGATAGTGAGATTAAACCGATGAAAATTATATGTATTTTCATGGAGTGCCTACGAATTTAAAATGCGTTTTGAAATTGAAAGGATATTGAAAATTTGGATGGATTGGATTTTATACTGGTTTACGAGCCCTTCATCCGCTCAGCGGTAGTTCTCGTAACTTTGTTTCTGTTACTGTGTCTGGAGATGGTCATCAGGAGACGGAAGCTTTCGGTCCCCCGAACGACCAGATGGATATCAAATCTTGGACTTACTTTCTTCAATAATATTTTGGTGAGAGTAATGGCATTTACATTCGTTTCTGTTTTTCCCATCCTGCCTGTTGGTGCTGCTATCTGGGCCAAGAACAACAACTGGGGTTTACTGAATATACTGGACTTACCCATCTGGTTCACCATACCTTTTACTATTGTGTTCTTCGACCTTATAATCTGGATACAACACGCTCTTTTTCACAGAGCAGATCCGCTGTGGAGGTTGCATAGAACACACCATACGGACCTGGATATTGATGTTACATCCGCAGCCAGGTTTCACCCATTGGAGATACTAATCTCCCTCGGAATCAAAACAGGTGTGGTTATTGCCCTGGGACCTCCGGCAGCCGGAGTGGTAATATTCGAGATCGGCCTGGCAGGAATGGCCTTCTTCACTCATGCTGATATCTATATCCCCGATCCCGTAGACCGGATTCTTCGCAAGCTCTTTGTTACTCCGGACATGCACCGAATACACCACAGTAACATTTATCGGGAATCCTATTCCAATTTCGGAACCATTTTTTCCTGGTGGGACCGGTTGTTCTCCCTTTATACCGACGAACCCAAGAATGGCCAGCTTACCTTTAAAATTGGATTGGACGAATACCGTGAACCCCGAAAGCTACATTTTCTCAACCTGATTCTCCAACCATTCAATGACAAATCCTCAAGGTCCAAAGAGACAAATGAATGAAGGGGTATTGTGTTAGCCTGGGGGCGAAACACACTCCAAGGTATTCTTGTGTCATTGGGAGATTGCCGGAGGCTTCGCTCCATTGCTTTCCTGTTAGTATGTACCATTTTTATGGCTTATTTTACTTTCACTAACCCCCCTAATTAACCTTTATATACTATCTATCTGATACACTTTCATGCACAGCGATTTGCTGTGACCCGGGGCCTTGGAGGGTCGAAAATGGAAATCTGGAACGAAGAAGAGATAAAAGAAATGTGGCGGATATTCTTCAGGGGTGAGACTGAAGGTCAGAGAAAATACGGTCCGTTGATCCGGGAAGCTGCCGATAGCTTTCCGCAAACAGCGAGTATATCCGTATATTTCACCGATATCGTGGAATTCAACAGGGATTTTTCCGAGTACGTACTGGAATCTCCCAGATGGGCCATATCTCTGGGAGAGCAGGCCATGAAGGATTTCATGCATGTGGACCGCAAAGTACAACTAATAATGCACATCATTGATATTCCACCCGCCATGGCAAGGGAGGACATCCGGAACATCCGTGCAAGTCATCTTGATCGTCTCGTATCCATAGAAGCCCTCGTGCGGAGGGTTACCGAGGTCAGGCCCAGGGTAACGGTGGCCGTCTTCAAGTGCAGGAGGTGTGAAACCCCCATCAACATTCTCCAGAGCCGGAAGGATTTTGAGGAACCCCTGTTCTGCCCCAAGGATCAGGGCGGATGCGGCCGAGCAGCCTCCGCTACCCGTTTCACACTGTTAAAGAGAGAATCCACCTTTATCGATACTCAAAGCATTGACGTTCAGGAATTCCCAGAGGGACTCCGTGGTGGCGCTCAACCCCAGAGATTGACCGTATACGTGGAAGGCGATCTCACCGACAGCGTATTTCCCGGAGATAGGGTGGTATTCAACGGTATTCTTCAGTCTCGACAGCTTAGGGATCGGGGGAATACCAAGTCCACACTGTTCGAGAAATTTCTGGAATGCAGGGGTATAAACAGGTCAGAGGAGGATTACGAGGAAATACTCATTACTCCAGAGGAAGAGAAACTTTTCAGGACGGTTTCCCAAGCCGAGGGAGTTCTTTCTAAGATCGCCAGTTCCATTGCTCCCACTATACAGGGAATGAAAGAGGAAAAGCTCGCTCTTGCCCTGCAGTTGTTTGGCGGAGTCCGGAAAGAAACGCCGGACGGTTTCCTAAGAGGTGATATGCACATTCTAATGGTGGGGGATCCCGGGACTGCGAAATCGCAGCTGCTGAACTACATTCAAAAAATTTCCCCTCGTGGGGTAATGACCACTGGCAAATCCGCAACGGCGGCGGGTCTTACCGCCGCCGCTGTACCCGACGAGCACGAGAAGGGGCGTTGGAATCTCGAGGCGGGTGCTCTCGTATTGGCCGACATGGGTACTGTCTGTATCGATGAGATCGACAAGATGACCACTCACGACAGGAGCTCAATGCATGAGGCCATGGAACAGCAAAGGGTTACAATTACAAAGGCGGGCATCCAGGCGACCCTACAATCCCGGTGTGCCGTTCTCGGAGCGGCCAACCCGAAAATGGGTCGATTCACCGGCCACTCGGAGTCGCTGGTGGACGAGATAAACATGCCTCCGACGCTACTCGATCGTTTCGACATGATCTTCACCATACAGGACATTCCCGACCGCGCGAAAGATGACAAATTGGCAGCTCACGTACTGAAAACTCACAGATACGGCGAGATAAAACGATACCGGGAAGTGGCTCCCTATGGGCGATACGGGAAGGATGATGTGGAGCTGGCCAGCGAGAATATTGAACCCGATTATGACCGGGATTTCCTGAAAAAGTATATTGCTTATGCGAAAAAGCACGTATTTCCCGTAATGACCGAGGAATCCATGGACCGGATACGAGAGTATTACGTTGGCATCAGGAGCGGCAGCAGGGAAGATGTGGTCACGTGCACGGCAAGACAGCTCGAGGGACTAATAAGATTCTCGGAAGCATGCGCCAAAGCCCACTTGTCGGATGAGGTCCGTTTGGAACATGTTGAAGTCGCTATAGGTCTCATTGGATATTACCTGGAAAAGGAGGCTTCGCTGGAGATGGGGGGAATCGATCGAATAACCAGCTCCATGGTCCATTCGCAGAGGGCCAGTGTTTTCACTATTCAGCGTGTTATTCGTGACCTGCAGGCTGAAGTGGAAGATTATGGAAAGACAGGGGTTCCCGTGGAGGAAATAATCCGACAAAGCGAAATCGAGAATATTACAAAGGACGTGGTTCTGATCACTCTTTCAAAATTGAACCAGTTGGGGGATATTTACAGAACAGGGCCGAATAAATACAAAACTGTAGATACCACTTGATAGATTCCATAATAATACTCAGGAAAAATAACATGACCATCGATACGAATTTCTGTTGCCGGGTACATATCCATGGGAACCAGCGGATCGTGGCAATTTGTGACAGAGATATTGTTGGCCTGACATTCCGAGAAGGCAAGATGAATATTTTCGTGGACCCCGGATTCTATTATGAAAAAGAAATATCAAAGGACGAACTGATTTCACTCATTCGGACCGCCGATATGATGAACATGGTTGGAAACCGGATCGTCGAATTTGCAGTTGAACAGGGATTTGTCGATCAGGACTGCGTACTTCTGATACAAGGAATAAAGCACGCGCAGATCATGTCATTTTAATGATTAAAAAAATTAAAGTTTGTTTCCACAAGCCGGGCAGGCCACCCACCCGGATTGAATATCCGCACCGCAGCCGGGACAAGATTGTTTCAGTTTCTCACCGCATGCTGGACAGGCGATCCACCCCGCCTGAATGCTCCCACCACAGTTGGGGCAGGCCGCCGCTCCTCCGCCGCCTCCACCGACATTGGTTCGAGTCAACACACTGTCCTGTATGTGGGTTTCACCGCTAGCTCCTCCGCCTCCCCCACCACCGATGTTCGAGCGCTGTACAACACTATCCTTTATGGTAACATTACTTTCATCGCCTATCCTACCGATGGAAACAGTACCCCCGGACCGGGCGGCATCCCTCATGGCGTCCCCGGCGGCCAGTTTCGTCCTTTTCGATATCTGCTCGTCCGTGAAGGCTGATATGGTCGATACCTCCTGAATCGCATCCTTTACCTTTTTCGGCGGGTTGATGTACAGTTCCGATATTTCCGTAAGCACCATTCCCATGTCCTCGAATGACCTTTTCCCCGCCTTCACTGTAACGTTTCCGATCGCCTTCAATTTTTGTGGGATCTGTGTTACGGCCATACCCTTCTTTTTCATAAAACCAAGGGCCTGGTTGAGGGCCATGACCACCTCATCACGCACTATCTCAGCCATATCCTGCGGGGTGAGACTCCGTCTATCCATTCCTATCTCGTTTAAAAACTTCACAGGGTCGGCAACCCTACATTTGTACTCGCCGAATGCTTGAAGCTGTACCATGTCGAACCTGGCATCATGGAAGGTCAGGGGTTGCTTGGTACCGAACTTCCCCTCGAACTTTTGTTTGGATACGAAAAAGACGTTACCGTCCGTAGGAAGAGTTGACTGGCCGGGGTCGGAAAAAACCTGTTTTACCGCACCGTATTGAAATAAAACGGCGAATTCATTCCCTCTCACTACAAGCAGATTTCCGGCGTGTGCCGCTTCGGGGCACTTGAACACCAACTGATCTGCTTTTTCATTTTCAGGCCACATTACGGTTCTTGATCCGCTTTTCTTGAAAAGTCCCATGTGCATACCTCTCTGGATAGGGTGCGTAATTTCGAAAGTTCGTATACGTTAATTCCCGCCAATCTACTAAAAATATTCGCTTGTAACATCATGATTTTCAGAAATTTAAGCGCACATAGATAAAATCATAATATAGAACTTGAATAAGGTCGTTAACAAAGGGGAATAATACTTGGTATAACAGGCGAATTCATGTCTAAGAAATCAATAGCGATACTGGAATCCACTAGCTTTCTGGATGCACTGAATGCGGCGGGTACGCTGTTGAGCGAAACTAAGATCATTCTTGTGGGAAGATATTTCCTGGGTGAGGGGAAAGTGGCAATAGTGTTCAAGGGAGATCCCGAAACTATCTCTTCGGTAATTTCCATCGTGAAGAACCGATTGGGGGATATGGAGCTCAAAACCGGCGTTATTCATGATCTTCCCAGGAAAGCCATGGACGTGATGTTGGCTCCCCATGACGGTTTTCATCCGGTTTTCACCGTTCGGGAGTCTACTCCTGTTGAAAAGCTTGCTATTGGAAAGGAGGTGGGCTCGGCCGCCGATCTCGAAGGTCTCTATATCGTTATGAGTCCGGAAGGCCCAACGGTTTCCTTTGAACGGGTTCAAGGTCTAACCTCTAAAAGAAAAAAACGTTTGAGCGAAGTTTTACAGTATTTCTGGGCCAATAAGAACCGGAAGATCACCAGCAACGAGGTGGCGCGAAGCCTTGACCACATCCTGAAACCCACTTTGGGGAGAGATTTGGATTATTTATCTCAATGCAACCTCATTGGAAAGGAGGGGAGGGGTCGCGCGACATATTATCTATATAGGCCTCTTGATGGCAGAAACCGCAAAGACTGATCCTTGATATTGCATCAGTTGATGATTCATTGGTGAATGTTATATATGGCCGGTTCATTCAGGTGCTCGGTGAGGCGGGAACAACCGCCTTTAAACCTGGATTCATTCTATTTTACACAGGAGTGGTGCACGTATGGTATTTGAATTAGATCTGAAGAAATTGAGATTCGGTACGGAACTTTTAAAAAGAGGATTTGCAAAGATGCAGAAGGGCGGGGTGGTAATGGACGTGACCAACGACGAACAGGCTCGGATCGCCGAGGAAGCGGGAGCTGTTGCCGTAATGGCCCTTGAAAGAGTTCCTGCCGATATAAGAGCGGAGGGCGGTGTCGCTAGAATGGCGGACCCTCAGATGATCGTGAAGATAATAGAAACCGTGACCATTCCCGTCATGGCCAAATGCAGGATCGGTCACTTTGCCGAGGCCCAGATTCTATCGACCCTGGGAGTGGACATGGTGGACGAGAGCGAGGTGTTGACACCTGCAGACCCCTTCGATCACGTTTACAAGAAAGATTTCATAATACCTTTCGTTTGCGGGTGCAGAAATCTCGGTGAAGCCTGCCGAAGGATCGGCGAGGGTGCGGCCATGATCCGTACCAAGGGCGAGGCGGGTACTGGCGATGTGGTGGAGGCTGTAAGGCACATGAAGACCTTGAACCGTGAGATCGCTCATCTCAAGGACCTGGGAGATGAGGGCATGAAAGATTACGCAAGTGAAATTAACGCGCCGTTGGACGTTTTGCATGAAGTTAAGAAGATGGGCCGACTACCCGTAGTTAACTTTGCAGCAGGCGGTATCGCCACACCCGCCGACGCTTCACTAATGATGCAGCTCGGTTGCGACGGGATATTTGTGGGCAGCGGCATATTCAAATCCGGGGATCCCGCTCTTCTCGCAAACGCCATCGTGGAAGCTACAACTCATTTTGATGATCCCCAGATACTCGCCAAAGTTTCCAAAGGTCTTGGAGCGGCAATGAAGGGGCAACAGGCAGGGGATATACCCGAAGAGGAAAGGCTCCAGTACCGGGGTTGGTGATCTCGCAGAATTTTTCATAACGGATAAACTTCGGTGAAGGGCATGACCAGGTATCAGGTATTGCGTTGTCCCCGTTGTTCCAGAGCAAAAAGCGTTCTCGCTACCGTAAAGTCAGCACGGTGCAGTTATTGTTCCAACCGTTTCAAAATAACGGGTCTCAAAAAGTTCTATCAAACGGACAATGTTAGCGAAGCTGCGGAAATCGTAGGTCGATTAAATTCTGAGCTTGCTGGGAAAACTGATGAGTTCATTGCGGAAATGACCGACAAGCGGTTCAGGGACCTTGAAAAAAAAGTACCATCCGCTTTCGACACCTCTTACCAGTACGTGGGATACCGGTTGGGTGAATTTACCGGTGAAAAAAGAACCATGGAAGCAGTCATGCGTCTCTTGACGGAAGAACTGGGGCACTTCACAGCGGACGATGTCATAAAGGCTCTCGCTGAGGCCGATCGCAGTTCCGAGAAAGTAGATGAATATATTGATAGAATGATTCAGGATAATTTGATATTTTCAAAGGACGGAAAACACTATCGCTACATTTCATAGTTCTTCCGCAGTTTGCTCTAAATAAATGCGGTGACGGACATGCTAAAGATCGGATTGATAATAAATCCCATAGCGGGCATGGGCGGAAGAGTGGGCCTCAAGGGTACCGACGGGGAACCAACGTACACAGAAGCGCTGAGAAGGGGAGGCGAACCAGTTTCTTATTATTGCATGGGGCAGTGTATTCGCTCGTTTCGGAGTCATTTTGAATCAGGAGGGATGATCACTTTTTTCATATGCAACAGTTCAATGGGCTCTGAAAAGGTAGAGTCGATGTTGGCATCAATTGAAAATATCCGCCTCTCTCATTGTTATGATTCGGGCGGTCTGCCGACCACTGCTGCGGATACCTTGAATGCGGTATTGAAGATGACCGAAGAGGGTGCTGAGCTTCTGTGTTTTGCTGGCGGTGACGGCACTGCAAGAGACCTGCTTTCCGGTATTGAAAATTCAGGTGTGGACCCAAAACCGCTGCTGCTTGGCGTTCCGGCGGGGGTCAAGATGCATTCCTCCGTTTTCGCGCTATCTCCCGAAGCGGCAGGTGAGATACTTGCGGCTTATGTCGCGGGTAAGACAGACTTGGAGGACCGAGAGATAATGGATATCGACGAAGATAATTATCGTCGAGGGATTTTGACTGCCAAACTGCATGGTTACGCATCGGTCCCTGTACTAAAGGGAATGGTGCAGCACTCCAAATCGGCGGGGATCGTAGATGAGGAAATGGAAAAGGAAGGAATCGCCGAGGAAATTGCTCACGACATAGAAGCGGATAACGAAAATATCTATTTTCTGGGAGCCGGCACCACCGTGTTTGCAGTTAAAAAGAGATTAGGGATCAATGGCTCGCTGCTGGGTGTCGATGCGGTAATGGGACGAGAAATGATCGGGAAGGACGTGTGGGACGAACAGATGCTTGATATGCTGGATGGCAGTACAGGAAAAATTATTCTCACTCCCATCGGGAGGCAGGGATTTCTCCTGGGCCGCGGGAACCAGCAGTTCTCAGCAGAGGTTCTGGAAACAGTGGGTATCCACAATATCAGGGTAATTTCCACACGAGGAAAGCTCGACGAAATAGAAAATATGATAATTTACACCGGAGACCGAGCATTGGATGATCAGTTCCCAAAATTCATGAAAGTACTCGTGGGTCCCGATAGATTCAAGATGGTGTGTGTCATTAAAGCTTGATTGTAGGAACGGAAAGTGGTGCATGGTCTGTGGGTGTTTTCAGGGATACGTTTTAATCTTAGGTAAAATATTTAATTCCAGATACTATTCAATATAGTTCCTTTAGCTTATCATACACGGTGGAAACTATATGCGTAGAACATTGGTATTGTTTACCTTATTGTTGTTGGCCACTTCGTCACTATTATTTCAGCTCCAAGTGGGTAATTCTACAAATCATTCTTCTATTGAGTTATCCGGGAAACATACTCTGAGAGCTTTTGGTCGCGACAGATCGTCATACCCGGTATGGTCCATCGGCGACCGATTTAATTACACACAGACGCTTTACGACGAATCCCTCTACAGTTCTTATTCGTACTGGGCCAGCTACGAGGTCATGAACCTCACAACCGTGACAACGCCTCAGGGGACCTATAATGTTTACGGAGTGGCCGGACGCAGCCAGAGCTCCTGGATCGGGATTTTCCCCGTATCGGACGGTTATTATTATTACAATTCCACCAATTATTACCGATCGTCCGACAAGGCCGCAGTGGAAACCTCCGCTACCAGTATCGGACCCAACTATCATCTGAACTATTATTCCTATTATAAACCTCCAAATGACCAGATGGATTATCCCATCCTCCCTGAAGAATCATGGAACGCGTCCCAGAGCTATTATTATCGGAATTCCGGTTTAGTAGGTGGAAATCCTCATTACAGCGACGGCGATCATTCCTACAACAGCAGTTACACCTGCATCTCGGGAGACACGGTAACGGTCCCTGCGGGGAACTTTTCCATCATGAAACTGCGAACCCAGAGTGATCTGAACAGCTATTCCCTCCAGTATTTCGACGATGCAATGGGATGGTATGCGAAGATGGAATCTTACGTTAACGGGGAATTGAAAACCGTCTATGAGCTGTCGTCCACAACATTTGTTCACGGTCCGTCCGTGAACCGCGAAAGTTTCGATTTTACAATGAGGGAGGACGGCGTGGATTCCGACAGTATCGACCTCCAAGAAATCTTTTCCGGTGATGGTAACCTATCGTATACAGTGGAAACTACCGAGCTTATGAACGTGACCATGGATGACAATGGTTTGGTCACCTTCATACCTCAAAAGAACTGGTACGGCAACACAACGGTTAGCTTCAGTGCCTCTAACGGTGTAAAGGCCGCAGCGAAGGACATTCGGGTAACGGTAACCCCGGTGAACGACCCCCCATACTTCAATGACCTTCCTGATGTCACTTTTGGGGAAGGAGGAACTGATAGCAGTCTCGACCTCGACGATTACGCCCATGATGTTGACGACAGCAACGTGGACCTCACCTATCACCTGGAACCTACCGAGCACGTTCAGGCAAATATTTTGCCCGGTGATATTCTGGAATTATCTTCCCCGGCGAACTGGTACGGCGTGGAATATGTGGGTATCAAGATCAAGGACGGTACGAAATACTCCGATCTAGAAAAAATAAGAGTTATCGTTACCAAAATAAATGATGATCCCGTACTGCTTACTTTAAGCGATAAAACCGTTTTCCAGTATGATTATCTCAATCTTACACTTTCCGCCACCGATCTCGATCCCCTTGATGTTCTGACGTTCCATACCAACATCAGTATGACGATAAAGGATATTTCAAGTGGTGTCGATTTTTCCCTGGATGAGATCACCGGTGATTTCTTTTTTCACCCCAGTCGCGAAAATTTAATTGGTACCTATGAAATTGCATTCTGGGTGGACGACGGTATGGCCCGGGATTATTCCAACATAACCATCACTGTGGAGAACGTTAACGATCCGCCGGTTCCGGAAGATATTTTTTTCTACAGTATAGTGGATGCGGACCCCGAAAAGCCGGGCGAAAACAACCTGACCGTGCTTTTCACGGCACCTCAGGTGTCGGATCCTGACCGTGATTCCATCAAGTTCAGCTGGGATTTCGGTGATAATACGGGAACTGTTGATGGAAGATACGCCAATCATACTTATGAGAAAGGTGGAAATTACACGGTGTTATTGTCTATAACGGACGGTAATATTGTAGACCCGATTACCCAGACCATGATTATCCATGTTACTCTCCCCGGTGCATCCGGGGTAGTAGATAATGATTATGAGGATGATGGTAATGAAGACGATGATGCTGCCGGGGACGATGACGACCAGTTGGATGATGATGACGGAACTGGCGATGATGATTCCGACGACGATTCGGGACAAACTGATACCGGCAAGGACGATGGTGGAAGCGGCGAGGGTGGAACCGAGAGTAAGAGCGGTGTGTCGGGATGGCTGATGGGTACAATCGTTGTGGTGATCACTATAGCAGTGATTGTAACACTGTTTGTGGTATTTTCCCGGATGGGGCGGGATGACACGGATAATTATGAAGAAACGGCAGACGTTGGCGGTCACATTCAGTCCTATAAATGCCGAAAATGCAGCTCTCCCCTTCTCTTCATCGACAAGCATGGTATGTGGTGGTGCGGAGGCTGCGAAGAATATGTTCACGAGGAAAGGGATGATTTGAACCGGATGAATAATAACGGATCACAGTCCCGGTTTTCCGATATCACATATCATGCGCCGAAGAGTGGGAATATACCGATTTCCGTTGCATTTGAACAATCGCAATCGGTATCCGATAATTATTCTGGAAATGTAAATCGAGCTATACCAATAATTTCGCTTGCACCGCTTTGTAACCGCTGCGGGCAGATTTCAAAATTCTATCCTGAACACAACTGTTACTGGTGTGACGGGTGCAGGGATTACGTTATGGATAATTATTCCTAATGTAGATCGAGATATATTCAATCTTTTATCAGCGATTCGTCGATCCCGTACGAGCCGGTGATCTGCCCGCCTCCCGGTGGCAGCATGCTCAAGAACAGATCCGTGGATTCGTTAAAGATTTTTGAGAGGCGTTTGGCAAGAGTATTTTTCTCGATCTCCCCCGGAACGATTATCACATACTCGTCGGAATGAACTTCAAGAGCGCTAATGGGTCCGCTCATGTACTTTTCATCCCCATCGATCCGGACCCGCCCCACAGCTATCCTCATCTCGAGCTTTGCCATCCAGTTTCTTTTCCCACGGACGATGAATGATCCTTTTGGTAGGAACTCTCCGCTCTGTGGCGATTTCGATACCTGGTCCGGGTTTACCCAGTATGCCGTCTGCGAGCCTACCTGTCGGGCCCAGCTCCGTGAAAAGCAAGCGGAGAAGATCCCGCCTTCCTTAAGGGTCCGCCCCGATATCTCCTCCCCGTCACTGTGGGGCAGCACCACCACAGAGGGCGAGCCGTGAACGTCGGTATGTATGTATCGGGCACCTTTGTCAAGGTATTTTTTCACTATCTTTTCGTTCGTTTTCGCGTCCTTGCCGCCAATTACAACGTTACTGTCCGACGAGATGAACCAGCGGTATGATTCGAACCAGTTCTTCTTGGTACTTTTCTTGACCTGCGAAATTTTCTCGGTTTCCGCCACCCTTTTTTCCGCCTTTTTCTTGGCTTTTTCAAGCTCGACGTATGATGTTTCGAGAGCCAGCTTCGCCCCCTTCATCTTCGCCCTGCTCTTTTTAGCCTTCTCGAAATACGCCGCCGCATTCTCATTCACGTCCTTTTTCACTTCGATAGAGACCTCTCTTTTGACCCCGTCACTATGCGGCAACAGCACACCCGCTCTCCATGTGGACTGATCTATGGAGCTGATGTCCGGAATATTTTTTATACGTTTTCGGACCTCTTTCCACCCGAATTTCATCTGTGCCTCACGGAGTGCTTTAATTATTCCCTCCAATCGCTGGTAGTTCAGGTAAACCAGGTCTGCCAGTTCGCTGTTCCTCTCAATTTCCGCCTCGAACTTTTTTATACCTTTTTCCTGCTGCGTTATCTTTCTAAGAACTTTCGCTACCTTTGGATCGTGCGTGCTGCCGTCGATTCCATCCGCCCCATCGACCTCAGCCTCTTCGTAATCGCCTTTAGATAGAGCGATCTTTTCCAGTATCCCATTGAGTGATGGAAATTTCTCAAGTTCCCATTCCTTATCACCGGCGATCCCTTCAAGCGGGAAGCGGCTTATCTTTCGGATCTCCCCCGCTTTTTTGTAAGCGAAGCTGTCGCCGGCCTGAAGGGTTTCCTCAAGTAATTTATGGATAATGTCAGCGATACTTTTCATTTCCTCCTGGGATAGACTTTTTACGGTTCTGTTCTTGTCAATCACCGATCTTTTCAGCACTTCTTCCGCCATGGCACCACCGAGGTTCAGCTCCATGGCAAGACACCTGACCGCGTCCAGTTCGGTGGTCTCCATTACATCTATGAACCGGGATGGTTCCTTTCCCTTTGGATTGTATCTTTCGGGAGGAAATAAATAATCATGCCTGGCTCGAATCGTTCTTGCGCTGTATGAGCGGGAGAAAAGCGGTTGAATTATCCCTTCATCCTTTACCAGTATCACATTACCCTCCTTGAACATCTCCAGTATGAGCTTGTGGTGATCGTCAACGTGACCGAATTCGATTGTTAAGACCCTGTCGAAACGATGCTGGTAAATCCTCAGGAGTCGTCTGTTTCTCAGATATTTTCGGAGTAACATGGCAAACGAATGTGGTATCATCGGATAAATGAAACTCTTATGCGTACAAAAGAGAAGTCTTCCTGGTCCGATAAACAGGTTCACCTTGTAATAATTGCCACCGCTGCTTCTCTCTCCTTCAAGTTTTATCTCTTTACAATTCTCATCCAGGATAAGCTCTGTTGATCCACTTTCTTCGGTCTCTTTGCTAGATGATCGGGCCTCCTTCGCGATCTGTAGTGACAATTCCGGCAATACCCTGTGAAAAGAAGAATCAACGTTGTCCTTCTTAACCGTGAACCGGATCACTATCTCTCCCGTTTCAAGCATGAAAGCCTTGTCGAAGTAGGCTCCTTTGAGTACCTGAAATTCTTTTTCAAGTACCGCTATGTCAAATGAAGTGAGCGAGTAATCCATGATTATATCCTCTGAATAAAGTTCAATGATAACCATTAACTTTGAAATTAGGGGCTCTGTGTTTTTACAATCCCCATTAGGGAATACATAGGCGTTATGATACAGCCGCTATATATTGTCATAGGTGCAAAGTTCGATAAAAATGTCGAAGCCTTTCGAGTAAGGCCTCGAAAGGGATAGATGGGTCGCAGACACATCGAGGTTTGCAGCTTGACAATGTGAGCAGAATCGCGGGCCTGTATGCCTGCGGGCGTGCCACACTGGACAAGTGGTGACTTGTCAAGTGAAGACACACCTGTTGGCATGTCAAACTTTCAAGACGGGCCAGTAGCCTCCGTCTTGTCAAGAAATGTCATAAGATCCTCATTACTTTTATAATCTCAAATAACCGTTCCAATACTATTTAATAACTAATAGAATGAATATAATATATGGAGGCAAAAAATTGTTCACAGGAATAAAAGCTCCCAGAACGCTAATGATCCTTTTTTTAACCGTAATTTTCCTTCTACCGGGCTCGCTTATATTTGTGAACCGTGATGGAGTACAAGCAGCGGTTGATGATCCCGATAATGCCAGTTCCAGAAATGATTCCCATGGGATCACCAGAGCGCAGCAATTCACACCTGTGCTTGTATGTAACGAACCTGGCCCCGATCCTCAGACGAAGCAGGCTTATCCTATGGACCTCGTCACGTTTAACTGTACCGTTACCAACGAGGGTAATATGTATGACGACTATGTTGTGGACAGCACTCCGATTCAGGGATGGAACATAATCCTCTATCCTGAAAAGTTCCCTCGGATTCCGCCATTATCGAGCCCTGAGGATGATTCAAAGAAAATCAAAAGCTTAACGGTTCGTATCGTAGTTGGAGACATATCCAATGCCAACGTAGGCAATTATTCCATTGAAGTAACGCTCCGTTCTTCGCTGTCCCTCAACACCTCCACTTTAACCTTTACCGTTCAAATCCTACCACTCCATAGGGTTGAGATAATATCCCCTCAACAGAAATCCCGTTTGCCCGGTGAGGTAGTAATGTACGAATTCCAGATATGGAATACTGGAAATGTCAATAGTACATACGATATATGGGTCGAGTCTTCGGATCCCCTCTGGGTAGTCAAACTTGTTGACGACTCCATGGAAACAATTAATCTCCATATTGGCAATGGCGTGGTCGCACCGGTAATAGTGTTCATTCCGGGAAATGCGGATGCGGGTTATGTCCATCGGACTACCTTTGCAGCAAGTCTGAAGAGAGAGCCCACTCCTCAGGTGGAGCGAGGTTACGTTGGGACGAAAATCGGTAACATCACGAGAATAGAGGTGGAGCAAAACGAGCTGGAAAGGACCAAGGGCGGGATACCTGGTGATGAAATCACATTCGCTTTTGAGATCGTTAATAGGGGGAACAACCTGGATGCTGTCATCGGTTCAACCGGGACCTTCTTGTTATCCCGATCCCCCGCTACTCCTGTGAACTGGAACACTTATGTTGATAGTTCCTCTGTGAATGATACCGGATTAGCAAAGGGCCACGCGGCGGACATTTCCTTCAGATGAGGATCCCCCCCTTGATCCCTGCGGGGGTCTACGAGTTTGTTATGGACATATACAGCGATATTCCCCTGACGCATCAGGACAAGGTTTCGTTTACCTTAAATGTATTTACTTTCTACAATATAGAGATGGAGATCAAAGAAACATCCAAGGACGCCAATATTGGGGACAACGTTTCCTTCACTGCAATGTTAAACAATACGGGAAATATCCGAGCCACATATAATTGGGGGGTGGAGAGCGACCAGGCATCCTGGATATGGTTGGGAGATCCTACGTTCACTGTTGATTTCGGTGATACATATCAGTTGTTGTTCAACGTTCGAGTACCGATGAACGCCCCTGTAGACACATATGATTTTCTATTCACATTGTTCTCGGAAGGATATGGGAATACCTCCTTTGAGCAAAGTTTCAAGGTAAACGTGACTGAGACTCTGGATTTCTCGTTATCGGTCTTGAATGACACCTATAATGCTGTGATGGGAGGTGAAATCCTTCTACCATTAAGGGTTGCGAATGTCGGAAATGCCGCTCTGCCGCTCACATTTCGTATCTTCGGGGAACCTTGGGGAATACTTGAGCATAGAAATCTTTTTGTCATTATCGAAGAGGTAGAAGAATTGATAATTTCCTTCAACCCACCCTGGGGTATCGAGCAGAAAGAGTATTCATTCCTCATTATCGGCGAACTAATCACGGGTATCGCTCTCGAGAAGATCATTACGGTGAAAATAAATGTGGAGAATCCCTTTCCGACCAATGAATATTTCGAGATCCTGTTTTCTGGGGAAGCGTATGAATTGCAGATCGAGGGGGAAATCGTCAAATCCGCAGTTGTGCCTTCGGGAAATTTGAATGATAATCAGAATTCATGGCCTTCGCTACCGGATGATGTATTCTGGGAAAGATTCATCCTATCGGGTACATCACAATTGGATATGAGCGTTCGCTTGAATGACGAGGGCTTCATCGATGATATTTCTAATGAAAAATATTCTCTTATAATCATGAAGGTCCACGGAGAAGATCGGGCCCGGATCGTCCTAGAAGATATGAGCTTCGAGGCTGATTTGGAACAACATAAATCCATAATCGAATGGCCTCATCTCGATAAATCCTACAGTATGTTGTTCACCCGCTTTTTTCAAGAAAAATCGTATCAAATTAGCGCCTCCGATATGGTAATGACACGGAATCAAAGTGATAATTACATCATTCGATTCCATGATAAAGAATATGATTTCGCCGTTACAAAGATGGAGCCTGATGGGAATTCCATGACGGTGGTCATGAAAGACATACCTCTTGGAGATTCGGATCGCACGGAGTTTGAAATCGATTGGACAAAGGTTGTGAAGGATGAGAGTGATGCGGTAATCCTTTCATACAGGGACTTGGGCGGCAACGTTCTGAGTACTTTTTCCCTGTCACCGGTGTCTACAGGGAGAGACTTGGTTGAAAAAGATGATGCACTCTTTTCCATGCAAATCCTTAGTCTTATAATCGGTATTTTTATTTTGGTTATTCTTCTTGGTACGGGGGTAGTTATAAAAGGGAAGACGATCCGCGACAAAAACATGCTAACGAAGTATTCCGTTTTGGGGATAGTATCCATGAACGAGAACGGGGTCACCTTCGAAGACCTAATTGAGAGGATGGGACTTATTAAAAATGGAATGAAATTAGATGAAAAAATTATTATGAGGAATTTTGAAATTTTAATCGCAAATGATCATATTTACACAAAATCCATTCGTGACATTCCTCATTATTACGCTAAAGATAATGAATTTTCAATTCTCGGAATGAATTAAAAACACTTTGAAATATGAATAATGGTAGCTATTGAACGCCATTGCACCAGGAGAAACAATGAAAGGAAATGTTCGCAGTCCTCCGGATATTAAAAAGGCCAGATCCGGAGAATGGTTGATGACAGGCTCCCTTACAGGAACCAGGGAGACCCTAGCATGAAAAAGAGTTGGCGCTCAAAGAACAAAACGAATCTCCGGGGTAAACCGGCAAGAGGAAATGAAGAGGAGATACTTTGCACCCTGGTGGGGTTTTTACTTCTGGAGGGTCCAGTCGAATTGAAAAAGTTCAACAAGCGTGAACGACTACTCAGGAAGGCCTATGGTTTGACCGAGGATCAGATGAAGGCATTTCTCAAGAACACTTTTTCCGGAAAATACATCAGGAAATACGGCAACAACAGCAAGACCTTCGTAGGTCTGGGCGGTGCTTCGATAAGGGTGACGGAAGAGCGAACGACTGGCCAAACGATAGGAAAGGGAAATGACGAAAAGCAACTTATTCATAGCCTTTTGGATCGTATCAAGAGCGCGCCGATATTTCTTGACCGAACGGGATTCACATCGGCTGAAATAATCCGTAAAGACGGATATGAGACGGCTCGGAGTTTTCTCGATAAGGAAGATATCGTCGTGGAAAAATTGGAGACAATATTTGATAATTGCTGTTATCCGATTACGAATGATAACCATACACTAGTTAAGAGAGGATATCTACCGAAATTCCCTCGTTATTACTTTCGGGAGTTCAGCTCATTGATCCTGGAAATGAGGGTAAAGAACAAGGATGTTCTCCAGCAGGTATTCCTGATCATAACAAAAATCGAGAAGTACTACGGCAAGAATCCGGTAACCAGAGATGACATTGCTGATGTTTTTGGCATATCGGACGGTTACTACTATGATCGGCTCAACAACAGGATCAGGGAGTTCTATCCGAGAAAGTACCTTGATAGCCGGTTGAAAACACTGGTGAAGAGAGGATTTGTTGAGAAAACGAAAACCGAATCGAATCAGAATGTCTATCGCCCAACTAAGAAAAAGATGTTCATACCGGATATGATAGAAAATGAGGTTGATCGGATCATCTACCGAAGATATCAGAAGGGTTTATAATGTTTTTTAATCGATGAACTGTTTCGATTCAGATATGTCGATTAAGGTTTGTCCTGTTCAAGATATTAAGAGTCTGCCTGGGCTGAATCGATTCACACAAATAATCTAAGTCAATAACAAATTTCCACCCCACCTGTCAAAAATTGTCATAAGACCTTCAACATTTATATATCTGTAGATAACCATGGATGTTTTATCAGCTTAGCTTTCGGAGGGTTCCCCCCAACGATCACGGGCCGGCGTCCCAAAGAACTGATATTATGGAGGTAGGCAATAATGTTTAAAAGACGAAACACAAACCCAGATTGGCTCTCGTATATTCCCGGACGATTCTCAACAATCACTTTAAATAATTATATTCCCATATCTCATTTAATATACCAGTATGAGGCGGGACACGATCAATATAATAGATTATATAAAAAGGAGGGATGATTTTGATTTTGGAAATGAAAGGTCATTTTAAAGCCATAGTATTTATGTTTGTGATAACAATAGTTCTGTTGAATCCTTTTTCCGGTTTTGCCGATGATGAGAGAATACCTAAAGCTGATGTGAATGACAAAGAGGCTGTAGATGATGCGCTTCAATCATCCAGGGGGCCGCAGTTCACGCCCAAGCTTGTTTGTAACGAACCGGAACCTGAACCCCAGACTAAGCAGGCTTACCCAATGGATCTGGTCACCTTTAATTGTACAGTTACCAACGAGGGTAACTTCTATGACGACTATGTTGTGGACAGCACTCCCATTAAAGGATGGAATATAATACTCTATCCGGATAAGTTTCCCCGGATACCACCACGTTCAAGCCCCGAAGATGATGCTAAGAAAATAAGGAAGATGACAGTTCGTATCGTGGTAGGTGACCTTTACAGTGCCATGGTGGGAAAATACGCCCTGGATGTCACTTTGAGATCGAAACTCTCATCCAACCGTTCTACATTGACCTTTAACATTGATGTTCTTCTCCTCCACAGGATCGATATAAAGACCCCTGAGGCGCAGTACAAGCTGCCGGGAGAGGATGTTCTCTACGAGTTCCAGATCCAGAACCTTGGAAACGGGGATGATATTTATGACCTGTGGATAGACAGCTCCCACGGTGAATGGGTAGCTTTGCTGGTAGATGATACTCAGGCCCGACTACATATACAGATGGGTCGTACGGTTGTTATACCGGTGATAGTCTATCTCCCGGCAGAGGCGGATGCGGGTTTCAGTCATATTACAACCCTTGTAGCCCAACCTATAGATTCGGATAGTGGGCAGAAAGAAATGGGTTTCGTACAAACCATTGTAACCCATATCTATGATGTCGATGTAGTCAGGGACGAGACTTTGATCCCGGAAAGAGATGGTCAGCCCGGGGGTTATTCGACATTCACCTTTACCATAATCAACACGGGTAACGATCTGGATGATATGGTCGGCAATCCGGGAACTTTCGTCGTATCTGACAGCCCGAACCAGCCCAGTCAATGGGAAACATGGTTGGATTCCTCTAACATCAGGGAGGGAGGGCTTCCACAGGACCTGGAGGCTGATATCGAATTCAAGATAAGGGTGCCCCCGAGCACTCCGGTTGGAAAATATAAATTCACCATTGACGTGCTTTCGGACGTACCCTTGAAGATCCAGGACACTGTGGAATTTACAGTGAACGTGATCCCGATACGAAATGCCGAAATAACATGTAACGTATCCTCCAAGGTCGGCTTCATAGGCGATAACGTGTCCTTTGTCATTATGCTCCGTAATATTGGTAATATTGAAGATACCTATACCTGGGAGGTGGAGTGCGAATATCCCGATTGGGTTTACATACCCGAACCGCAATTCACAGTTGATTTTGGTTATACCACCGAACCAATTTTCTACGTTAAGATCCCTCTGGATCAGGCAGCCAAATCATATGAATTCGTTTTGAAACTGGGTTCCATGGTAAATGTAAATATTTCCTTCCAGCAGACGTTCTCATTGACCGTGGCAGAAACCCTGGATTTTTCATTTGAAGAGTCAAACCGGACCTATGATGCAATACCACAGGGTGAAACCCTTGTAAAGCTAAAAGTTCATAATACCTGCAACGGCGACGTTACTCTGTCCTTCGATATTTTCGGCGAAAAGTGGGGATTGCTGGGCCAGAAAAATCTCTTTCTTCAGTACAGGGAATCCAAAGAGATGGCGCTTTCCTTTAAACCACCGACGGGAGTTGACCTAAAGGGGTACACCTTCGAGGTACAGGGTTGGATCACCGTGGGAGCTAAATTGGTTAAGAAGACCACTATAAATATAAGAGTGGTCGAATTCGAATTTGCAGTGACCGATCTGTATCTCGAGAACGACATTGCAAAGGATATCTATATGGTGGAGAAGAACCTGCCTCTCGGTCTTTACCTGGACGTTCTTAACAAGGGTGCCCAGTTCTTTGATTCGGAGAAGTTCGGCAGCGAACTGTGGGTGAATATCAGATCAGGCGGAGAACTTATCTATCGCACCAACATCACATATATGGAAAGCAACTCTTATGTACGTGTGAAATTCAATCATACATTTTCCAAACCAGGTGATTTCCTGATCACATCCGAGATATCCGGCATAAAGGATGCATATCCAGAGAATGATAAGGGAGAGGGATATTTCAGCGTGATAGAGCATGAAATTGAGGTTGATGAGAATAAAACAAATGAAATGGGAATATCCTCACTCGATTATGTATTCATCTTTCTCATCATCTTTCTTGCCTTCATGATCACGGTGTTCTCCGTTATCTTTCTCAAGAAAAAATATAACGTTGAGAGCCTGGTCTACGATGCCACCGCAGATTACGATGCCGAAGACGATTCATTTATAAGTGACGAAATGGACATAGAAGATTCAAGCGATGATCGGGAAATGGAAGAAGGGAAGAACATGGAATATCTGAACCAGCTGAACCGGTCCAGATTCGAAGCCCAGATGCAAACCATGTATGGTGGAATGGAAGGGTACGGGGCTCCTGGATTTAATGGATACCCCCAGCAACCCTTTTACCCGCAACAGCAACAGGCGGATTATTTCATTCCACCCGGGACCCAGCCCATGATGCAGGACCAATTCCAACCCGCTGCGGTTGGTATGCAACCAGGAGCTCCGAGAATCGTGTCCACAACCCAAGCCCTACCCCAGGGACCGACTGCGGTTGATGTTACGTTACCCAAGACAACAAGCGTGCCTGCGGGTGAAGTACAGATGGCATTGCCCCCTGCCTCCATTTCACCGGAGGAAGCAACTAAGGAGGGAGTGGATATTCAGGGACTTTTATCATCGATCAAGCGTACCGCTCCCATCGCCGGAGTGGCGAAGACCTCACCAACACCGGCTAGCGGAGCTACACCCATGGTAGCAAAGACCTCCCCTGTCCCGGTTGGTGCAACACCCATGGTGGCGAAGACCTCTCCCGTTCCGGCTTCCGGCGCCACGCCCGTTATCGCTCGAACTGCTCCAGTCTCGGTTAGCACTACAACACCGGTTGTAGCGAAAACCGCCCCTCTCTCGTCAGGTACTGCACCCGTTATAGCGAGAACATCCCCGGTCATAAGCTCACCGGCACCCGCAATAACATCCCCTGATAAAGTGGAGAATGTCGCCGATACCACGAAGAAGCTCGAAGATATATTGGCTAAATTGAGAACCTGATCGACCCGGATAATTCAGTATCCCTCCTTCGGGCAGAAAACCGTTATATTCAACGGATCCCGTCTTAGCTTTTAGGCCGTCAATTACGTCGGAGCTTGCCGTAAAAAAGATAAAGGTTGAGCACTACTACCACTTTTCGGACTAATTGAGATTACATTGGTGAAACTGATTGCTTTGGTTGTTGAAATGGATACGGAGACCCGGTATATAACGATCATAATTATTTTATTAGTTTTGATAGTGATATTGTTGGTCTTTTTTAAATGGTACAATCAACGAGTACCTGAAAATAGAAGACCCACCCGGGTACCTCGAAATTATGCCGAAGAGTTCGAGCTGAATGCCGATTACGGTACAAAGAGGTATCTTTGCCCGGATTGCAGTGCAGAGGTCAGCATCTATGATAACGCCTGTCCGCAGTGCGCCACGGTTTTCGAGGATAGAAAATTCCGGTGCCCGTCCTGCTCGACCCAGGTCCTGCCCTCGCAGGTGAAATGCTACAAATGCGGCGAAGAGCTTGAGGCAGATCCCTTCGTATGTCCGTATTGCGAGGACATACTATCACCCACAGCGAAATACTGTCCCGGGTGCAAAGAGAATTTCTGGAGTCCGGTAAGGAAGAGGCTGGCTTGATATGGTACAGAAGATAATTAAGGTTATACCATTCCAATTCAAGCGAGATTTCCAAATGCCAATTGAAATTTTAATCCCTAAAATGAATTAAGGGAGAATGATATTCTCTTGTTGTTTAGGGGGTCATAGATTGCGTAGAAACATATCTAGCTTGATAATAACGATAATAATGTTCATGCTTACAGCATCCGCCAGCGGGTCTGTGCTGACTCACAAGCTGAGGGACGATAATACATATTCCATCACCGGGCCCATTGTTAGGTCCGTTATCAATTCCGATTTGCAAAATTTGATGGATGATTGGGATGACGATACCGAGGTAAATATCCTCGTGCGCTTCAGGGGAGATTCCGTCCTTTTTGACGAAGAGTTATTCGAGAATATGGGTTTCCACATGACAGCGAGCTTTCACGTCGTACCAGCCCTTGCCCTAGAGGGACCCGCTTCTGCCATAGCGAATCTAGCATCACTACCGTTCGTGGATTGGATCGAGAACGATACCCGAGTGGAGTTGATGATGGAAGTGAGTCTTCAAACCATTAACGCTACAAATGTATGGGATACCCGGGTCATGGAAGAGGGGATCTATCACCGTGATGACCAGATCGACGGTTCCGGGATTACAGTTGTCATACTGGATACGGGAATCGATGCGGATCATCCCGATCTCGATTACGGAGAAAAAACCATCGTGAACCTGAAATCCGATGTTCCCGGCGGCCCTTGGCACGAAAGGATCAATACCGACACATCCTACGGCCACGGCACCCACTGCGCCGGGACCGTAGCAGGCAACGGCGACGCCTCCGCAGGAGCCCGGAGAGGTGTAGCTCCCGGAGCTAATTTGATAGGTTTGAGCGTAGGCGATATTGGTATAACTCTTACCAATGTGCTCGGGGGCTTGGAGTGGGTATATGAGAACTCACAGCCTAACAACAATCTCTATAATATCCGCGTGGTATCCAACAGCTGGGGTACCTCCGGAAGAAAATGGGATCCGCAGGATACCATAAGTCAGGTATGCTACAAACTGGCCGATGAAAATAACGTGGTCTGTGTTTTTGCAGCAGGAAACGACGGTGGTAATAATCATGATGGCCAGGAAATAACTACGTCACCTTACGCAAACACTCCTGTAAACATAGCCGTGGCGGCTCTTGAGCGCGACGGTAGCGCCATGGCTTCGTTTTCGTCTCGGGGGCAGAGCGACCTAATAGAGACCTGGCCCGACGTAGGTGCCCCAGGTGTGAAGATATGGTCGTCTCATGCAAGGAAAACTGTAATATCGGCTATTGATAAGATGAGGGGTGACAATCCCAACCCCTATTATCTTGCCATTAGCGGAACGAGTATGGCAACCCCCCACGCATCGGGTCTGGCGGCTTTGATGTTCCAGGCTTGTCCATCATTGGGCATGAGCGAGGTTCGAGAGGACTGGTCCGGCACCGAGGAATACGGCGACATTGACTGGGCTTCCGCTCCCGAAACAAGGATTCATGAAATTGAAGAGATCATGGAGTTGTCAACCATGTTCCTGGACACTGGTGAAGGCGTTCCCAATTTGGAAACGCCCGTCCGTGGAACCAATGGGAGATCCCTGGATTTTGCTCAAGGGTACGGGCTTATAAAGTGTGATACTGCTGTTGGTATTTGCCTTACTTTGCAGAAGATGAGAGAAAGATATCCCGACCGTATTATTTCGGTGGAAGATGCTTACCGGGTATTCAACGAACAGGAGATATCTTACCAATCGGAACTGGATGAATACTCACCCGATTTCACTGCGCAATGGGAAGGGGAATACTCGCGGTGGAACGATATGCAGCAGTCGGGACTTCTGGATACACAGAATCAATCCAAGTACGTATACGTGCCGGTGTCCACCAC
>JASLWR010000089.1 GCA_030740765.1 Thermoplasmatota archaeon | reverse complement strand
CTAGCCAAGAAAAGATTATGTACGCGCTCGTCAAATGACATTCATGAATCTGGTGTGTCTAAAAGCTGAGTTGTTACTTCGAAACCAGAGATAACGATCTCGTCACCTGAATCCAGGATAGAGGTAAGCTCGGATGACTTTGTTTTATTCGATGCAACACTTAGTGAGGATTACGATGGGGATAATTTGACTTTCTTCTGGTCTTCCAACATCGATCTGAACCGCTCTTTAGGAACCAGCCCTCTTTTCAAAGCTAAACTGGCAGTTGGAAACCACAGCATTACCCTGTACGTTTCGGATGGACACGGTAACAATGAAACTAAAAAATTCAAGATCAATGTCCGGGAGAAGATTGTTACAACGGTAACTGGAGGGCAGGACGATGATGGAATTTTTTCTGTCAGCAGTGGAGATGATTCATTGTTCTGGTTGATTATAGGTGGTGCGGTTGTTTTATTACTACTGATACTGTTGGTCCTCTTCGTAGTGCTGAGGAAGAAAAAGAAGAATAAGGAAGCGGATGCGGCATCCCTACGTCAACAAACACCGCCCCCGGCCTATTATGGATCGCCTTCCCCGCCTTATCAGCAAGGTTGCTACCAAAACCAGGCCGTGCAACAAGGCTATCAGCCACAACCCCCGGCAAATGCTCTAACACCAGCTATAGGGTATGGTCAAGCGCAGCCAAGACTCATGCTGCCGCCGCCAGCAGCAGCTCCGCAGTATCCCCCTTCCGGGCAAACTCAACCACAGTTTCCACAGTACGATCAATTACCCGGTCAAACAACTAGCAATTCTTCCCCGGGTACAATGGGACGAACTGGCGATCTAACATATTCACTTCCGGCCTTCACCACTGATCAGGGACCCCAGAATCTAACAAGAATGGCGCTCCCTCCGGGCCCGGACCCTTCGGTACCACAGACATCATTCCAGCCCTTGGCATCCTTGCCGGAACTTCCATTACTTGATGAGACTCTTATTGTCCAGAATGACACAGCATCAAGTGTGTCTATACCCAAAATGAAGGACAAGCAGTTTCAGGGAACTTCTCCTTCCCCCACAGTTGTTCCGGAAATAAAGATATCACCGCCAATACCCGTTTCGGAGACCGCTTCTCCGCCAACACCTTCAGAACCCAATACTAACATTGTAGGAACTCTGGATGATATATTTGGTGGAGTTTCTCTTGAAGAACCTATCACCCCACCTGAGATACCAGCCCCGGAACCGGATGTACAGGAAATTCTGATGCAATGCCATTCCTGTGGAAACAGTTACCAAGCAAGTATCGGACAGTTGCCGACTGTAGTGACATGTACCCACTGTCAGACCCAGGGATTGGTGGAATCCTTATAAAGTTTTGACTGTATGGTTTAAGTGTTTATTTCACAATTTTTATATAGATGGAAATCTATATTTTCTGAATTCGAACACTCTCGAGAAAAACATGTAATAAATATTAAAATATGGATTATTAGCGGATAAGTGAAGCTATGAAAATGAATGCACGATATATAATATTGCTAACAATCTCCCTTGTTTTGTGTGTCATCGCAGCTGAATATTCAACCGTAATCAATGATTCGGTTTTTACTCCGAACACGGATTCAACTGTGATCGTGGAAAAAAAACAGGAAACATCCGAAGAATACTTTACTGAAACCAGGGGTCAGTTGCATCCTTTCAATCCAAGCCGATGGACCCCCGATTGGGTTCTGGTCACGTCAGGAGGAGTGGGGAGATATTACGATAAGGAGCCCCGCCGGGACAGAGGAAAATCACCAAGATGGTATTATAATGACGCGATAAGCAAGGGAGGAAGGATACCCACTTCCCAGGAGCTGTGGGATTGGGCTAACCAGTGGGGACGCAATAATGTTGGAGGTAGTGCCGACGTAATGTATGTGGCTAGCGACAGCCCGTTAGACCTGAGGTGGCACGATAAACCTGGATGCAGTTGTGACGGTGATCTGAATGAGGATGGGGCCATCACCACTGGGAACAATGGAGGAGTTATCTATCTATGGGAGACCCTCTATGCCAGCGTGATCATGACGAAGGATACCGCACTTCATAATCCCGGAAACCAGGATTATATCTGTTACTCGAGATACAAGCCCTATAACATAAGCGTCAAGGTCGGTATGACCGATGATCTATGGGACGCAAAAGAGCTGAATCTCTATCTGGATTACAATCATACCAATGCCACGCTGAACTACAATTGGATGAACCAGACCTTCTACAAAACGCAGGACCCGGACGGCCACGTTGAACTATTGCTGGACGATTGCACGGTGACAAACGATGGTGTGGAATTCTGGTGGGTAAATTTCACGGTCATGTTCAATTTTACATTTCCCCACGAGCGCCTTGTTGATTGCTACGTGGAGACCCTGGCCACCAACGGGGATGATTCTCGCGATTTTTTCCCCTGGCTGTTTAGGGTTGAGAACGATTTCGAAATGGATGGTACGCCCGAGCTAGTTGGTGAGTACCAAGGAAGACTCGAAGAAGGAGATTGGATACGGGGCAACGAGACCGTCACTCTATCCAATCTCACCGTGCTTTATTCGAATACTTTCAACGTCTACCCTGATGATAAGTATTTCGACGTTACCCTTACTGATTCGGTGGGAAATGTCTACTGGGATAACGTGTCAAGCAGCGAGGAAGTGCGCATCGATTTTCCATCAAGAAATCTCACGGACCTGCGCGAAAAATATTACATAACAATCACGAATCTTCCTGGTCGAGCAATATGCATGAGCAATTTCACATTTCCCGTAACCATCGATGCAGAAGCCCCTTCAGCTCCTTTTAACGTAATATGCCATGCTGATAGTTTCAGGGACAAAGAAACGGAAAACACAGACCAGACCGAAACCTTCGTTACCTGGGAAGAGGTGGAGGACTTTGAATCACAGCTAAAGGGGTATTATTATTCACTGGTGGATAATTCCGGAACGGATAACGGGACATTCTTAAATAAAACGGAAGTGCATATTGAAAATCTCATGGAGGGCGATATCTCGGTATTTGTCTGGAGCATCGATAACGTCGGTAACATCGGTTCGGCATCGATTTCGGGAATACGAGTGGACCTTACGCCGCCTGTTTTCACTGATCTCATTCCCTTGGACGGTTCCTGGTTCAACCACAGCGATGTGGAATGCTCGCTGACGATAATCGATAACGGATCGGGTGTAGACGCAAGTACCATAGAATACTCCGTTTCCTCTCTTGGCTCCGGGGCTTTCCTCCAGTGGATCCCTGCATGGCTACCATATGATCAGGAAACCGCGAATCCTATTATAACATATAATTTCCCCGAGGGGGAGAACAACTACATCAAATGGAGGGCCAAGGACGTATCCGAGAACGGTTTCGTCGAATCAAATCCCGTGAACGTGAAAATTGATATCACACCGGTGAAATTTTCCTCCGAGATCACACCACAGATCGATTGGTACAGTAAACACGAAATAAGTTCAACAATATTTATTAGCGACACAGGATGTGGAGTTGATACAGACCGTATCCAGGCTAGGATATCGACATCGGGCTCCAGTGATTTCAGCAAATGGATTCTAGTTGATACGGCCAATATCACCAAAGCCCAGGGAGGTTATGAAATATCAGTGACTTTCCAATATGCTGAAGGAAGCGATAATTATCTCATGTTCCGGGGAACCGATCTGGTAGGCAATCCATTTACTCTTTCAAAGAAATTCAATCTAAAGATCGATACAACTTCTGTGTATTTCAGCGATTTCAATCTTGACGAAGATATTCCGCTCGATGTCTGCGAAGTCGATTGTTTAATAATTATTAGAGATAACGGCTCTGGTGTCGATCCATCATCAGTGGAATATTCAATTTCCACTGAGGGACCTGAAGAGAAATCTTTTTCGCCATGGAAAAAAGTTTCAAACGTGGTATCGGGGAATCCCACCCAGGCAACCTTGCAGGTCGAGTTTGAATGGGGTAGGGGAAATTATATCAGATGGAGGGCTAACGATATGCTGGACACCGGTTTCAGTTATTCTGAAACATTTCAGATCTGGATCAATTCGAAGCCGGAGCTAACGATATCCTCGCCCGAAAACAGGATAGAAGTTTATTCTGACGAGTCAGTCCTATTCGATGCAACACTTAGCGAGGATTACGATGGAGATAATCTCTCATTTTATTGGTCTTCGAACATAGACCTGAATCGTTCACTGGGAAACCTCTCACTATTCAAGGCAAAACTTGCAGTGGGAAACCACAGCATCACACTGTATGTTTCGGATGGTCACGATAACAATATAAGTAAAAAATTCAAGATTAATGTACGTGAAAAGGTAGTAATCCCGGTAGATGATGGTGGGAGCGATGGAGGCATTTTTTCTGCCAGTGGTGGAGATGATTCGTTGTTCTGGCTTATCATTGGTGGTGCGGGTGTATTATTTCTGCTAATACTGTTGATCTTTTTTATAGTACTTAAAAAGAAGAAGAAAAAGAAGGAAGAACAAAAGTCTACTGGTTTATCTGCTCCTGCTTATTACGGGCCGAATTCCTCACCCTATCCTCAGGGTTATTACCAACCCCAACCCATTCAACAAAGATATCATCCCCAAGCACATGGAATCCCACCAAGCATGGGATATGGACAAACCCAGGCTCGACCCCAACCTTCCACAGCGGCTCCCATGCAATATCCTTCCACCCCGCAAGCTCAACCACAGTTGGCACAGTACAATCAATCACCCAGTCAAACCCCTTCCAATATTTCCCCAAACACAACAGGATACACTGGGGACATCTCATATTCACTTCCGGCATTTTCCACCGATCAGGGACCTCAGAATTTAACGAGAATGGCCCTTCCACCAGGCCCGGCTCCAGATGAACCAGCGACATCCTTCCAGCCAGCCGCTCCTTCGGTCGAAGTTCCGATAGCCGGACCGACGGAATTGCAGTTCCAGGGGATAACACCGGCTTCTCCAGTCTTTCCTGAAATAAACATATCGCCTCCAACACCGGTTCCGGAGAGTATTTCTCCGACTCCTCCAGTTTTTCCGGAAATATACGTGCCACCTCAAACACCGGTTCCGGTAGGTGCTTCTCCGTCACTACCATCAGTACCCGGAACGAACACACCGGCAGTACTGGACGAGATTTTCAGTGGAGCTCCACCGGAAGGACCACCTGCTCCCCCTACACCACCGATCCAGGGGACGGATGTCCAGGAAATTATGATGCAGTGCCATTCCTGTGGGAATAGTTACCCCACATATATCACTTCGTTGCCCGCCGTGGTGACATGTACACATTGCCAGACACAGGGAAGGGTGGAATCATTGTGATTCGGTGACCATTTGCAGTTTCATTTCAATATTAAATTCAATAAATTTCATGATAATCCAGATCGTCCTAATAATAAACGGAGGAAGTATCGTGAAGCAAAACGCCATAATCATATTCGTCACGTTGCTGTTAGTCAATATTTCTGTCCTAACTATCGTGTCCCTGGATACTGCAGCATACCCACTGGATAACTTCGGCACTGGTGTTTCAACCGGGCTCGATGCAAACGGGAATTTCAATTATATTGGAGTAGGGAACTTCAACAACGATGCCAACATGGACATGGTTTACGGAAGCGGTCAGTGGAGTACCGGAGTGACCAACACCGGGCTTTATGCGGCTGCTGGAAACGGGGCAGGTACATGGACCCTCAGTACAATTACAGCCACGGATTCCTTTGCCGGAATAGCCATTGCCGACTGCGATGGTGACGGTTCACAGGAAGTTTACGCCGGGTACGAGTGGAGATGGGCAAATGCAGCCTCAAACGGCGTTGGGGCTTGGGAGTGGAATGGGGCGGCCTTTGCTGCGGCGGGAATCACATCACCCATTAGTTCTGGTGGAGTGGCTGACATAGAAATAACCAACATCACGGGTGGTCCTGCACTCGATATAGTTGTGGGAAAGCAATCAGGAGGTTTGGCATACTATGAAGGAAACGGAGCCTCCCCCATCAGCTGGACCGCGAAATCCGGAGGTCTGTTGAATTCCAATGAATGCACTGCGGTGGATGTGGATGATATCAATAATGATGGTCTGCCGGATATTGTAGCTGGACAGTATGGTGGAAAAGGACTTCACATATACACCCAAAACGCCGCTGGGCAGTTGTGGACCGCAAGGACCGCTTCCCTACCGGCGGGAGCAAAGAGTACTTCGATCATGGGTGCCGAGGTCGGAGACATCAACAACGACGGGAATTCAGATATAGTTTACAGTACGCATGGCGGTGGAATGAGGACTCTTTTGGGAAATGGTGGAGGCGGAACCGGTATAAATTTTCAATGGACCACGGCAACGGGAGGAAATGCACAAGGGTTTCCCGGGAACTACGGGAGCAATGGTGATTTTCCACAATTGCAATTGGCTGATATTGATTTCGATGGCGATCTTGATCTTCTGGCACCCAAGGCGAGCGGCGGTCTTTATCTTTTCCTGGGTAACGGAAGCGAACAGCCCGGTAACGGCTTCGGCTGGAGCCTGGTCTCGGGTAAAGGCCTGCCCACAACGGGAAGCTATTATGGTTCGAATTTCATCGACTTTGACAATGATAGTGATCTCGACATCGCTGGTGCAACCTGGGGTACCGGAGTGAAAGTATTCGAGACCAACTTAATCCTTCCGCCCCATCCCATCGCCAATGCAGGGTTTAACCAATCGGTTTTTCTTGGAGACACGGTCTCCCTGAACGGTACAAACTCCACGGATGCCCAGGATTGCCTCACCGGAGACCCTCTGGGAAATATCCTGACTTATGACTGGAACATAACCGATCAGCCCCAGGGTTCAACTTTGACAGATGGGGATCTGGTTCCCTCGGATGCGTCAGCAGCCGTCTCTTTCCTACCTACGCATTCAGGATACTACATGCTTTCCCTTGTAGTAAGGGACAGCGATCTGCAGTACAGTCTCTTTGAGGATCATATCAATATTACCGTTATAATCGATAACATGATACCCACGGCAAATGCCGGGTCCGATCTGCATGTAGAGACCGGGGGCCACGTTATCCTCAACGGTTCGGCTTCCAACGACACGGAAGATGTAATCGGATTACTAAGCTTTGATTGGAATGTTTCAACGGGAAACCCATCCATAGTTACACTATCTGATGAATCGGCGATCATGCCGACGTTCACTGCACCGGACACAATTGGTGATTATTATTTCACATTGGCTGTAAAGGATTCTCTCGAAGCGTGGTCCATCGAAGATGAGGTGATCGTCACCGTAGAGCTTTCACCCAATATTCTTCCAACGGCCGACGCTGGAATCGATTTCTCCGCATTCTCAAATACAACAGTGACACTGAACGGAAATGCTTCGGACCCCGATGGTGATATTGTAACCTGGGAATGGAATTGCACGAGTCATCCGACCTTGACCCTTGTAGATGAAAATAGCTCCGCCCCCTCCTTCACTCCTAACCGTTCAGGTCAATATTCCTTCACCCTGACTGTTCTCGATGATAGGAGTGGGTGGGCCGAAGAGGACCAAGTGCTTGTGAATATAATCGAGGACAATCGTCCACCAACGGCTAATGCGGGAGCAGATTTCACGGCATATTTCGGTGAAGTAACTTTTCTTAACGGCTCATCATCCAACGACTTCGAGGGTTACCTGATTTCCTGGAATTGGACCTGTTTGAACTATCCGAATACGACATTTGTGAATGGAAACTCAACGACCCCTTCATTTATCCCGGACAAAGTGGACATTTATCATTTTACGTTAAAGGTCATGGACGATCTGGGTCTCTGGTCAGTGACGGATGAACTGAACGTCACGGTTATTGAACGTATGATCAATAAGATACCCATTGCCAACGCCGGAAAGGACCGCATTGTCCATGTGAACAGCACGGTAATACTCAACGGCAGCAGGTCCAATGATCCTGACGGCAACATCAGCTCGTGGGTATGGAATTGCAGTTCTCACACAAATTTGTCATTCATGTATCATGATTCGGCTCATCCGAGTTTTTTTGCCGCCGAGATAGGATCCTACAATATAAGTCTTGCAGTGGTGGACGATCTAGGGACATGGTCGGTGGAAGATCACGTGACAATTACCGTGGTCTCCGAAGATACGAATATAACTGATCCTTTGGCTAATGTGCCTCCATCTGTAAAGATTACATCTCCACGGGGCGGAGAGATCTTTATCAATTCAACTGAAATTACCTGGATCGCTTCAGATGCTGATTCGGACTTACTGAGCTTTACAATTGAACTTGTGAATACCAGCGGTGGTGTTGTTAGCACACTTGCAAAAGGCCTTGGCACGGAAGTCAGAAGCTGGAAATGGATTAGCACAGGAGTGCCTGATGGTAGCTATCGGATTCGAATAAAGGTATTCGATGGTATCATTGTTTCCGAGGACATGTCTTCTCTTTTTACCTTGAAACTTCTTCTGGATGAAAATGATGATACTGATGATGACGATATAGACGATGATGATACTAATGGGAACAACCAGACTGAAGGAAATGGAGATGGAGAGGAAGGAACCGGGGCTTTCTTTTCATCTATCACGGGAATCCTTATCATTTCAACTATCTTTCTTGTAATCTTGATCTCCATAGTAGTATTGATTTTATTGCGTTCCGGGAAGAAAAGGGAGGAGGTGGATGAAAAAGAAATTTCCGGTCGTTTTGAGGCAAATACCACCCCTGATGATTATTCGATCGAAGACGATGGGGGGGGGCAAGAAAGAAGCGGGCTGGAACCGCGACTTCTCTAGCCAAGAGGATTATCCCGATGACAGGACTGAGGATTGGATGGATGAAGACAATGACACTTATTGGAATGAGGATGCGAAAACCATGGGAAGAAAATCACGTAGTGGAAGATACGGAACCGGTGTTTTGCTCGATTACGATAGCAAAGTCGAAAGAAGGGGTGGCAAATACGATCGTGATTCCAAGGATGATTACGATTCCTCTGAGAACGATTTCGATGATATATTCGAGGTAGACTATTATACTGAAGATGATCAGCAGGATAATCAAGACGATTATGATGATGGACATGATGAGGATGATTATGTCGACGAATCTCATGAGAAGGATTTTGATGATGTCTATGATGATAATTATGTCGACGAATCTCATCAGATGGATTTTGATGAAAGTTATGATGAGGATAATTATGCCGACGAGGCCCAAGAGATTGATTTCGACGATGTAAAGGATGATGATTATTTCTACTTCGATAATGACGACGACTATGATGAAGATGATTCCGACGATGACCAATATGATGATTGATTGTCATAAGGATGATTCGCGTTCGTATCTATGATAATATCGCATTTATCAATGATGATCCGAGTCTAAAATCCAAAACCATGTTGAGTGGGGATTGATATATCGACTCGATGATTATCAAATTTCGTTGTGGTGGAAAATAACAAGACATATGTTTTTTCATCGTGAGAAACAAACATTTATAAAGCATTATCAATTTATGGTAATCAAATCGTCTAGATCCAGTCATATTTCAGGTTGGGTCGCAAAAAACCTAGTGGAGGAAATGAGATGAAAATAAGGAATGTAGCAATCTTCGGAATCCTTGCGATATTTATAATGTGTGCCCTGTTTCAGGGAGTAGCTGCACAAGATGACGACACGACAGATGACACCACGACCGACGGAGAAAAATGGACCGATAATCTCTTGGACCAGATTATATCAACAATTGTATGGGTAGCGATAGGTCTTGTACTGATTTTAGTCTTTGTCGGTTTAATTGATGTGGTAACTGACAGAATGAAACATAATTGGCTCAATCTTGAGGAAGTTGCTGGAAACCCAACGGCAATGGCCATAATCGCAGCAGGTCTGATGATCGCCATAGCAATAATAATCCATGGTGCTGTCATATAGAAGACCTTTTTATTTATTATTTCAGAATAAGCAAAACATCCTCGATTACGAGGATGTATTTTTTTAATTTTAAGTAAAAGAAGCAAGTAAAGAATCAACTTAGTGAGCATAATCTTTATTTATGACCACTCCATTAGATATCGCTTATTCCATCCGAGATTCGTTAATTCAATATGACGAATTATATTTATTAAGCATTATCGGAGGCAGGCGTAATGTTTATTCGACACAGCAGAAACATACCAGGGTTATTGAAAACCATGGTAGCTATGGTATTAGTCATATCTTTATTGAATGGTACTATACCGATTTCAGTAGACGATCAAAATGATTCGAGGATTACGTTCATCGTATCCGAATCGAGAGCTCAAGCTAATTCGAAGAACATTAAAACGGATAAATATTCTTCCAGCGAGGGATCCACGAGAAATGTAATAACATTCGATACTGGAAAAGATTCTTACATTTGCAATGATTTCGACATGTACGGATACGACACAATGAATTTTGGTGGCGAAAGTACAATTTACGTAGCCTATGACGACGATGAATACGTTTATCTTCCTCCTTTGCGGGGTTTGATAAAATTCGATATTACAGGAGTTCCCACCGATACTGATATTCTATCCGCCGATATGAAATTATATTATGGGGAATGTATAGAAGGTGAGTCAGTACCCCTTATCATAACCGCTTATCCTTTGACTCGTGACTGGACCGAGGGTATCGGCACATGGGAAATGTATGATTACAACGCTGTTAACTGGAAAACCTACGACGGAAGAAATGCGTGGAATACACCAGGTGGAGATTATGATGATCAAAAGGGAGTTGCGGCTACAACGCCAGTAAATTTCGGCTGGGTAACTTGGGATATGAAGGACATTTTCCAGGAATGGGTGGATGGCACCATGGAGAATTACGGGGTTATACTCATATCCAAAACCGAGCCGAATCAACCAACCGTGAAATTGTTAAATTCATTCAACGGGAATGTGAACAAACCCGTTCTTGATATCCAATTCAACAAACCACCTACGGCCTATATCGACACGGTTGCCCCGAACCCCATTAAAGAGTTTCGGAACGTAACGTTTACCGGTCACGGCGAAGATCCCGATGACGGCACCACCAACTCGGGATTTATCTGGACGGTCAAGAACGAGTATATTCCACCCATAGTTGTAGGCAATAGTGCCATGATCACGGTGAACAACCTGACCCGGGGGACTTATGAAGTATCTTTCAGAGTAAAAGACAGCTTTGGAGTCTGGTCACCGGAAGTGACATTGAACGATCCCTTGGTTATCAGTGCCGACGAACCTCCGGGAAAGATCGATGATCTCGTTGCAGAGGCTCACGGTGGTCTCAGCGGTGCCATCAATCTTA
>JASLWR010000088.1 GCA_030740765.1 Thermoplasmatota archaeon | reverse complement strand
CGATTTTGGCTGTTTTACCGATATATCCAAAAACGGTGATAATGGGGGCTATTGGGGTACACCTTTCTGTTTTGGTTCTGGGGGGGGGGGCGGGGGGGTGCAGGTGGCCGGATAAAAATATTCAATGAGGCACCGATAGAAGGGATCGAGAACCTTATTATGAACCTTGAAGGCGGGAAAGGTGGATTGGCGAGTCATACTCCATCCGGTGCATTCTACACTGGAGCGGGAGGAAAAAACGGTGATGGAGGCAATTACTCGATAAAAAACAAGGATTTCGAATTCCCCCTTGATTATCTTCCAATAGGCGAATATATATCAAAACCCTTGAACACGGGTAATCCAAGCCCACATTATGATAGCATATCCTTCTCTTTTACTGCCCCCGATAAAACTACGGTAGAGGTCTACACACAAACGGCACCTTCTGATGATCAGACACCTGGTATTCCCGGTACCTGGACAGAATGGAACGGTCCCTACCCAAATACTGGAGCAAAGATCGGGTCCGCTGGTAATCAGTGGATTCGGGTGCGGATCGTTCTCAAGAACCAGGAATCAGCACTACATCTAACACCTATATTCGATCGTGTAAAAATAGAATACCACACCGATGAATCCCCTGCTGACCTGCAAATTGGAATTACTCCCGATACGATCAATGCAGCAGATGGATCAAGCACTGTAATCACAGCAAGGTTCCGCGACACTGACAAACATGGTCCCGACATATTCTCAGGGAAGCTGAAATTACATGAAAAAACATTGAATGATGAACTGGAACTTATCGATGGAATATTCCTCAATAATGATAATTGCGAGATCATTGAACTTGAACCTGGGGAGTATATCTTCAACTATACTTTCACACCTGAAAAATACATATATGACGGGGCCTGGAATCCGTATTTCGAGGTATACGATGGTATAACCGAAAAGGTTGTCCTGGACTACAATGATACAAATGAGACACTGACGGTGTACACCAATTTTGAAACTGTGCTGCTCCCAGAATCCCTCGAGGTAAATCCGTGGGTACTTCCCATCAAGGCAAATTACAATACAACAATATCTTTCGAGGTCAAGGATGAGGACCCGTATCCGATAGGAGATTTCAGGTTGACCATAAGCTTGAATAAATTGAACAGTACGAGCCAATACGATCTGGTGAAGGACAAAACAGTGGGGGAAATTGAGGAATTGAAGCTTGTGGAAACAAGAGGCCATTCATATAAATTCGATTATATCTTCGATCCGCCTGACAATACGGAGGAAGGTGTTTACGAGATATATATCGAGGTGAAGGATAATATGGGATCGAGTTTTAATATCGAAACTGGAGAAACCGACGTCATGTTGAAACTCCTCATGAACTCACCCCCAAGTTCACCAACATGGATACTTCCGGAGAAGACAGCCGAACAAACACCAAGGATAGCTTGGAGCGAGTCCAATGATGTTGATGGCGATCCACTTGTCTACTTTATACAGATCGGTACCTTGTCATTCGGCAAAGACGTGCTCATGGGGATTGGGACGGGAAAGAACAGCTTTTATGACCTCACACTACCACTTCCATACGGTGATTACTATATCCAGGTTTGGTCCAAAGATCTCTATTTCACCTCACCGGTATTTCAGGCGAAGATAAGTATAGATCCTAATGCAAATACCCCTCCACGGCCTCCCACATCCATATTACCCGATACTACCAAGGAAATATTTCCAACAATAAGCTGGACAGGTGCTTTCGATAAGAACGATGATGAACTGACATATTTCGTCCAGATAGGAGAAACATTGGGTGGGGCCGAGATACTGGCAAAACAATCCACAGGAACCTTGGGACAAATCACAGTGAAAGAACCGCTGGAAAGAGGGAAAGAATATTTCGTACAGGTATGGGCTTACGACGGTCAAACCGAGTCACACCCAATCGAAGAGGTACTCTCCGTGTTGACCATGGGAAATCACAGACCCGAAGCTCCTACCAGCATCTCCCCCGAAGTGACTGGTGACCCGACCCCGACGATCTTCTGGTCCAAAGGCATCGATATCGACGGGGACGAACTGACATATTTCATAGAAATGGGAAACGATCCCGGAAGCGGGGATATCTTTCACTGGTTACCAACGGGGACTGAGACCAGCTATCTGGTTCCATACAATCTATCATATGGATCTTATTACGTGCAGGTGAAATGCAGCGATTCCAAGTTGGAATCGATGGTTCTCGAAGAGATCTTGAATATATGGATCACAGGCAATATCCCACCCACGGCACCCTTGCGTATCGAACCTGACGTGACGGCAAAGCACTACCCCGATATAATGTGGGAAGGGGCACATGACGAGAACGAGGAAGACCTGGAAAAATTGATTTATTTTATTCAGATAGGTGCCAAACCAGACGGTAATGAGATACTTTCATGGCAGATTAGCACCACTCCGTATTACAACGTAACAACTTTTCTTCCCGATGGAGTATATTACATTCAAGTAATGGCGGGTGATGGTTTGGCCAATTCCAGCGTGTACCAGCAGGAACTGTACATAGGTACCTTCAAGCCCTCCATAATGTTCACACTAGTAGAACTCGCAGTGGAAAGTGGCGGGAGCTACGAGGTCACCTTCAACGTATCCAATAGAGGGACCATCCCTGACAGAATAAGTATCATTATCCCGGATATGAAGAACATAATCGTCGAGAGCAAGAATAATCTTTTTAATCTTGGTAATATTCCTTTGGAACCAGGAGAATATCAAGAATTTATTATGTTGATCAAGCTTACAGATTCCTATGTATTTGATGGGCAAGTGATAAACGTCACCGCTTTTTCACGATCGGGATCGTCTACGACGAGCTTCCTCGTACTAAAGGAGAACGAGCTCGCCAAAAGCGGATGGCTGCAGAACCTTGACAAAGAATCGTGGTTCTGGCCCATGGTGGCGATAGTATTTTTGTTTGTTGTAATACTGATTATTGTCGTGGTGATTAGACGGAAGAACCGCGGAAGAGAATATAAGACCGGTAACTTCACCGAAACCATTAAAAGAGAAAAGGGAAAAACACCTATAAAAAAGAAAAAGACAGGTTCGGTGACGCGTATTTCGGAGACTCCGATCATGGATCCCAGAGCCAAAAGAATAGCAATGGCCATATATAGTGCTGAGCAGGCCCAGCTCAGCTCGCCTAGAAGAGCGAATCTGCCACAATTGCCCGAGTCAACCCGCGGTCCCAAGATATTCGTACCGGATTTTGCAGTGGGAGCCAGCACTTCAAAAGGTGCTCAGGCTATAAAAGCCCTTCCAATGGCATCTGTGGTGAAGGATATCGATACAAGGGCGCCTATCACGAAGGGAACCCAAGTAGAGAATACAAAGGTAATTGTGCAGAAGAAGATCTCGGTCCAACCACCTCAAAAGATAAGAACAACCCAGAGAAAAACATCCCCGGATATGACACTTGAAAAGATGCAAGAGATCACGGGCAAGATCCTGGACATCCAAAACAAGCTCATGATGTACAGAACGAAAGGGAAAGATACAAAAGCGGCTGAGGAGAAACTTCAACAGGCAAACCATTATTTTGGTCAGAAGAATGTTGCCATGCTAGAAATTTGTCTCAAAGAAATATACGCAATGTTTACAGGATTGGAGCAAGCTGAGACTAAAATGGAAATAATGCGGCCCCCCGATTTCGAAATAACGGGAGACCAGGTTCCGGCTCCTTCAGAGCCCCAAGCGCCTGCTCCGCCACCGGATGTCGAACCACCGGCCCCTGGCGATAAAAATGACGTTTTTAATAATCTTCAGAACCTGATAGACGGGATGAAATAAGGCTTGCACTATGGGCTACAATGCAATTATCCCAATAATAAACGAGTGGAATCGGTCTCATTAGAGATAATGGAAAAGGATATTTGAACCAAGAATATCCAACAATCGCTATCTTAAAGCTCCCCGAAATCTCATTTTTAAAACTGTTTTGAAACCCCTAATTGGCTCTTTTCCCAGTAGGACCACCGATATCATGGTCAAAATTCCAGCTGCGACTTGTGGCAATCGAGGAATAAATAAATTCTTGTTATATTTCCCAACCTCTTTTTCGTACATAGCCGTTTTTTGAAAATCCTTCAATTGATTGTCCTCCCCAATATCCTTCAATGCCCCCACATATTCCTCCGTGGGGGATTCGATGAGAAACAATGAAAACAATACCAGAACTACAGTGATCGTCATGGCTATAATAGCCAATCTCTGTTTCCGATCACTCCCAAGGCCCATTAGGGAAATAATGCTGGCTACCAGTAACAAAAAATACGATGCTTCCACCGAGTAAAAAACTAACTTTACCGCCTGGAAATTACCTTTATTCCAAAGAAAATGAACGTGGAGCAGGCCCATTGTAAGATAAATTAGAAAAAAAACTATCATCAAGGTCAGGGACAGAGCGGCATATCTGGAATGCTCTATATTATAGTTTCTCCTTTCCTTGGAAATACAATATACACCGAGAAGGGGTAACCACAGGGTAAGGTACGTATAGCTGCATATACTATTATAAAAAATATTACTGGTTACGCTCAAGAGAAGAATTCCAAGCAGAACGAAAAGGACCCCAAATCGAGTTAATTTCCCCATACCGATACACTATTCCCTGATTCTCACAACTTTCAGATCACTCCCGCATATAGGACAATCCTTCTCCTTTGAGCCCTCTTCAAATAATTTCCCGCAGCCAGTGCATTTATTCTGCCATCGGATCACCCGCTCGATCCCTTTCTGTATGCCTTTTATAAGAGATATCCCGAGAACTTGTGCCATGTTCTGAACTGAGTAGTCATCACTCATTATACTACCCTCCTCTTGGAGAGCAAGAGCCAGCAAAACACGGTCCGCATATGATAGTCGAAGATAGTCACCGGTCTTCTTCGCCGCTCGATCCACCCGTTCTATATAAGGACCGGCTGGCGAGCAAATGCGCAATCCGGCACAAATTGCGAGGTCAAGTACCGTTTCTTCTCCCTTGGCGCGTACCTCGTACTCCACCTCAGGGGGCATCAACAGCTCGTATTCGACACCCAATATACTCGGGTGCAACCCTTCCACGAAAATGTTCGCATCCACAACAAGAGAGGTCTTTCCGGACATGAATCACCACGATTATTTATTATGATCCTAGAATGTCCATTGTAGTGAGTTTCTCAGGTAAATAGGTATCCGTTACAAAATCCAGACCGTATTTCGCGAGAGCCTGCTGTTCCGCCTTCTTCTTGATCTTTAACTGGTAACCGATCTCACCCTGCCAGAAAGCTTCCTGGAAACGGGGATCCGCCAGTTCCGACTTCAGCGCGGCAATGTCCTGTTTCGTGAGCTTGTCATTTGGGAGGTCGTAATTCTTGATATCGGAGGGAGTGATTCCGAGATACATGGCGGAAGGTGTTGCAAGATATTCCGAGATGTGAGCTGTTTTAATGGCACCGTAGGCCACCGAAGCGAATATCCGGTAGGACCATGGATCGCCATCGGTAAACACTACCACCGGGAGGTTCATCTCCTTGTTGACCCTCTTTATGAAACGTCTCGTGGAGCGGGCGGGCTGACCCTTCAAGTGGACAAGGAGAGCGCGGTAATCCTCGTCGAACTTGTTCTCCACTAGCCTATCGAACATACCACCGGTCTCTATGGCAATAACGAAATCCGCATCCACGCCCCTGAGCTTTATTTTTTCTTTTTCCACGTTATAGGGTATGGAGTATCCCGAATCTCCCACATCGTCACGGCAGTTGATCTTCTTTATCTCCCCCTTGCGGTTCTTTTCCTCTATTGTAATGTCACCCATTACCCTCGCCCCGTCCTCCTCCGGCCTCAGCTTGAAATCCACCCTCAGCAGGCGGGAAATGATCTCGAGATCTTCAGCTACCTTGTTTGATTCGTCCTGGGAGGAGAATTTAGCAAGGTCCCAACCCTCGCTGATGTAGTACATTTCCCTCAGGGTAGAGGATTTTTCCACCCTGATCATCTCCTTAATAAAATCGATGACGCACATGGATCTAAGAATTCCATAAGCTCCGCCCAGGGTTTTAGCCGACCGGGCCACCTTGTTCGTACCGTATTTCCACACGCCCAATTTCTCATTGAATACTATATTGGACTTGGTACGGGACGGAACCTCCAATTCGGGAATCCGGCCCCCGTTTATTTGGTCGTATATACCACGGGCTATGTCGGTAAGAACGGTGGATACGTCAGGGGTATCTTTTTTCGATTTTTTCCTCCGACCCATTTTATTTCCCTTTCCGCTTAAGACATATCATCGATATATATTATTCGTCTTCAAATATCTTCATGATATCAAGGTCCAGTTTGCCCATACCCTGTTTTCGGGTAACCGGTTTCGACTTCTCTGTACGTTTAAGGGGTTTCATGATTATTCTTTTTTCGTTTATTTCCAACTGCCCGGAGACCTTACTTTCGGCGCGAGACTCACTTATAGGATTACTGGGTGATAGCTTTTTCTTCGTTAGAGCCATATTATTCTTACCAGGAATCGGCAGATCCATATCCTCACTGAGTGAGACCTCATCATCCACAAGGTAATCGTTGAAAAGTTCTTCAAGTTCCTCTATCAGCTCATTATCGGTCACGGCTTCCGTTTTCAAATTTGGCACTTCGTTCTTGCCAGAATACACATCTTCAAGAGGTTTCTCCTCGTCGTAACCAAGTTCATCGTCGCGTGTATTGTACTTCCTGATCCTCTTTAATCTTACAAAAAGAGCAATGAGAACAAACGCTAATATGAATATTACCGCGATTATGACGATCAACAACGGAATCGAGAGGTTGGCGAATACACTTTTCTTATTTTCGTTGGCGTCACCACGGTCACCGTCTCCGGAATTATCATCGCAGATATCATCGTCACCCGGAGTATCGTCATCGCTGTCAATGATCCTTTTCAAAGTCCAGCTGGAGATAAAACACGGGATAATTCAGGGAGTTAATATATGGTTTTAGGCAAGGAGTAGACAATCAAACCAAATCGGATAAATATCCAGAAATAGGATTTGGATACGAAAAGAAACATAATGTGAATTAGAAACGTGGAGGATTTAAAAAGCGTACAGATTATTTTAAATAGATTAATAAAAATACTTATATTATAGATTTTAGCGTTTTAGTATCAATTATGGTGGATGCATGTACACAAGTAGAAGAATCGGTATAGGGATATTTCTCGTAATAATGTTATTGATCTCCATTTTCGGGGTTATGTCGTTTACGGCAAGTCAAAAGAGCAGGCGAACGGCCGGTGACCTGCATCCCCATAATCCCATAACGGGAAATGTATTATATACGCCGATATTGTTGGATTTCGAGAGCGACGGAAAGATCGAGATAATCGTCGGAAGTCACGATACCATCCGCTGCATGCACGATCCGGACGGAGATGGCGTCTGGTCTCTTAGATGGGAAGAACAAATTGGTAGCTCGATTCACAATTCCCCAAACATAGCGGATCTTGAGGGCGATGGCGAAGTGGAGGTTATGATAATATCCGAATCGGCGGACTCCCTGTTTGCAGTGGACAATCGGGGTAATACCAAGTGGCAGTACAATTACAGATCCCAGGCGGGTTACAGTGATTGCCATTCCTCGGTAGCCAGTGCCGATCTCAATTTCGACGGTTCCCTGGAAACCATCTTTTCATGTCAGAGTTCAGGCAAGATGCTGGTGATCGACGACAAAGGAGACGACGACGTTATCGGGGGAGGCTCGATCAATTCCGGGGGATGGCACTCTTCACCCTCTATAGGTGAGCTTGATGGTGATGACACTAGTCTCGAATATATTCACCAGGGAGCCGCAGGAACGATATTTGCGGTTAAAATGGGAGGAGCCAGTCTATGGGAGAAACAGATATTTCCATCCACCACCACGAATCCCTCCCCAGCCATCGGAGACCTCGACCAGGATGGCCGCAACGAGGTTATCGTGGTATCTGAGGCCAGCAACAATCTCTACTGTCTCGATGGAGCAACAGGCAACGAGAATTGGCATTTCACCATGGCATCAGGGTCCATGTCCTCAGCGGCTCTTGCGGACCTTGACGTTGACGAGTTGTGGGAGGTGATCATCGGTGATACAGCCGGAAATTTGTATTGTATCGATTATGAAGGGAAAGAAGTATGGTCGGTAAACCTCGGAGCGGCGATCAAACCTTCACCTGCCATCGCGGACCTGGACGGTGACGGACTTCTCGAGGTGGTGGAGGTGACAAATGACGGAACCTGCTGGGCTATTGACGAGAACGGTGACATTATGTGGAGCTATGCAAGTGGCGAGAGCATTCCAACCTCCAGTGTTACAGCGGACCCGTCGCCAGTGATCGGAGATATCGATTCCGACGGTTATCTCGAGGTGCTGTTTGCCACCGGCTCGGGTACTCTCAGGGTACTGGAGACCGAAGGACAGGTCCCATCCAGCGCCTTACCATGGCCAATGTTCCGTTACGACAGGGAGCACACAGGTTTTTACAATGGTACTCTTGAGTATGGAGCGTCCATTACGGTTGATGAGGATCACACGGAGGATTCGATCCAATCGCCTTTAATACACTTCATAGAACCCGGAGAGACTACCGAATATAATCTATCACTGACGAACGTGGGACACCAGAGCGTCATCGTAGGGATGTTCAGGGATCGGTACGATCTATCTGTGAAAAACATTCCGGATAACTGGACCGCAAGCCTGACCGCCTACGAGGTTCCCATAAATAATGCCGATACGGTTCACCATGACCCACATTTTGAAAATTTCGATAGAGTTGATGAAATAAAGAATATACAACTGGGCGAAAGTGAATCAATGGATTTCACATTGGTTGTCACCGCACCTAAGGCAAATGTGTCTTTTGGGGATTTCGCACCTATTGACGCCTTTGCTATGAGCGTAACCGATAACAACGCAACGGATTCCATTACAACCACGACGTTTCTGAACCTTATAGTCGACCTTGACGTCAATATAATTGCCGATAAGGACCCATTCACGGAAGAAAAAATTTCCACAATTTCCGCTGACGAAGACAAAATGTTATTGGTGGAATTGACAAACATAGGGAACCTGAACGACACGTATGATCTGAAGATAATTTCGGGGATCGATTCAGGTTGGACCGTTTCTTTCTCTTCCAACGATCCATTAGTACACGAGGTGAAGGACTTATCACTTTCCGCCAGCCTATTCGGGCTTGAGGGGGCCACTATGTCACTGCCACTGTACATCCACTGCCCAATGGGTGCTGCTAAGGGTAAACAAGTGGATGTAATTATTAGGGGTACTTCACGTGTCTCCGAGGAAAGTCACATGGAAACCGTGGTGGAAAGAGACAAGGTGGAGATGCTGGTCAAGGAGACTAACTTATTGACTTTGGAGATAATGGAACCAACGAAGAACGTAGATCCCGGAGAGACAATTGCCTTCACGGCCGTGGTAACGAATCGAGGCAATACCCGGGCCAATGTCGAATTGACCCTTATGAATCCACAAATGGATGATGAACTGCCGCCGGACGAAAAATGGCGAGTTTACTGGGAAGCAAGCACCACCAATACCCATACTGCTCTTTTAAGACAGCACGAACCAATGCCGTTCAGGATATTGCTTCGGGCACCGGCAAATGCTGGAGCGGAAACTCGGATCGTCATGGACGTTAAAGCGGAAAATCTGGATGATAGCAGCGTGGTGGTGTTCAAGCAATTCACAGCAATCGTTAACTCAAAATTCGATTATTTGATCAATTTTTCAAAGACAACAAACAGTGTTCTGCCGGGTCGGGACATCAAGTATGAGCTTACCTTGGATGAGGATGATGACGGGGTATTCGAAAAGGTTCAGATCCATGGAAAAATGGAGAAATATGATTTCACAATACAGAATACGGGGAATGCCCAAGATGAGATATTCCTTTATGTGAAGGATCTACCATCCGTATATTGGACCGGTTATTTCGAGGAAGAGGACGTCTCCGTATCGAATATCATAATACCCATAGGCGAGGAACGGCAGCTGACTTTTGTCGTACTAATACCGGAGGATGCTGTGGCGGGTCTCTTCGACCTGGGTATGACCTCACGTGGAAAGGGAGATGATCCAAATGAAGGATTGTTGCCGGAGAACGATCTGAGGTACCGTGTTGTAAAGATGACAGTGTTGGAAATATACGACATGATGCTGATCAGCCTGGATAAAAAGATAGGAGACGATACTAAGTCAATATCAGTGGACATCGATCCAGGCTCCAATGGTGCTTACACGTTCAAAGTTACGAACCACGGAAACAACGAGGATCATTTGAAGCTGACTGCAGGTGGATTCCCTGCTAATTGGGATGTGTGGCTGGCTAGCATTGCAAACAGAAGGACGGCATCGCTAACGGAAAACACCGTTTATTCGGATTTCGAGCAGGGAGTCGATCTTACCGGAATCTCCGAACCCATCAATTATCTTTACATCAACAGGACACCTTCGGCCATAATCAAACTGGGGATCGACGAAAGCGCTTGGATAACCATTGGCTTTCACATACCGGTGGAGCAGGTGGCGGAAATACTGGACGTTTATATCAATGCCAGTTCATGGGACACTTATGAGGGTAAAGTTCACGAAGAGGTAGAAGAGGGAGATAACCAGCAGACGATAATTTTCAGGATAACAAACGCAGACCTACGAATCGCCGCAGAACTTACCTATCTTGGGGGCATGGAAGACGGGGAGACCTATTCGGTCAGCACCACCATCGAGAATATTGGTGATATTCACGCAGAAGAGGTTCTCGTGGTATTCAAGGTTGATGGAGTGGAGGTGGACAGCACCTGGGTACAACTCATAGGCGTAGGACAGGCGAAATTGACGTATTTCACATGGGTTGCCACCGAGGGAGAACATGATTTCACCATCGAAATAGATCCATATAACGATATTATCGAGAAGCACGACCAAAATAACGGTATAAATAACAATGTAGTGTCGGAAACGGTCACGGTGGGTGAAACTGACCTTAACGTTCTGGGTATCTCGGGGGCAACATGGGGAATATTTGCCCTGATCGTCTTAGCGGGGGTGTTGGTAATAGTGGGTATTGCGGCAATTACGAAGAGGATTAAGAAGTGAACATTCCGATCGATTCAAACCCGCCAGATCATTAGCCTGAACGTCGCATCGTTCCCCAGGTCTCTAAAGCCGCCAAAATTTCCTTCCGCAGTGGTAAAGGTTTCAGGCTGATAGGACGACGAGATCCTACTGTCCCGGAGATCGAAAACACTGATACCGTTATATCTCACATCGAAAATATAGTAATACTTTTCATCATTTGTATTCTTCAACAGATGGTTAACGTGCTCCTCGATACCGTTTTCGAGGCTTGAAATTACGGTGTTATTCTTCTGTCTCGCCAATAGATCGAAGAGAAGGAGATAAGGCACGGTCCTGTTCTTAAGTACGACGATCTCGCCCCCATATTCTTCCTTTTCTTCGTAATCAACGTCATAGATGGTGCACTGAACCACTGCCGAGAACGCGTCTTCAGTGTACCTTCCCTGGGCCTCGTCGTTATGCATTTCTTTTATTCCGGAAGGTTTCTGAACGGCCACTATAAGAACAGTGGAGGCGATACCCAGTATCAAGAAGAACAGCAGGGCATCGAAGAACGATGCCTGTGCTTTTCTCATGTACTTGATATTCACCATATTCGCATCACTTCCATAAGGTAATCCTGAGAAATGCTCCGTGAATACAGGTCTGTCGTTGATTTGAATCAATAGAAGTATAGATATTAACCGGGTATGTGATCCGTAAACGGAACTCAACATCCTCACCAATATCAGACACTTTCGAGGTATTGAAGTTGTAATTCTCCCGGTCGGGATAGTCGCTAACGTCTTCTATGTATATTTCGTAATCAAAATCCGTAAATATATCCCTTTCAAAATCATCTATCGTAAGGTCTCTTAACTTAGCCCGATCGAAAGTTCCGTCCTTGTAACCGTCCTTTATGAGACCGGGATATGAGACGATGGCTTCCAGCAGTTTCTGGCCGTCCTGCGGGTCATTCTCATACTGTCGGACACTGTAGTTCATGAAGGCGTTAATCATACTAGCCAAGAATATGGTAACTCCTATGACCACCACCATCAATGCAGGTAAATCTTCAAAAAAACCGGCTACAGCGTCTTTTCTTCCCGATAAAGGAATGAAGCGGAATCGGCCCTCCGGGACCGCGATTCCGCGCACATAGTCAAGCTGAAAACCTCGACTTTCTGTCGAG
>JASLWR010000087.1 GCA_030740765.1 Thermoplasmatota archaeon | reverse complement strand
GTTTTTTGTTTGGTAAAAACCGATAAACAAAGATGGTATTTCTATCTTGTCATCACTGGATTAGTTGATTGTGCCGACAAGACAGTGGAATAGGATCTGGTCGCAATAAACGATAGTCGGCTTATTCCTTTAAATTAATTACATGGAAAAAATATAAATGTGGTTTGATTCTGTATCAGGTCCGGTGTAATGATGTCATTGTTGGATGAACTTAGTATCGATTTCACAAAAGTGGGGGCTCCCAGTGAAAAGTTCGAAGAAGTAAGCACGGGATTGAATCTCGATTCAGCACTCCTTGAAGCTTCCAGGTGTCTCCAGTGTTATGAACCGCCCTGCCGGAAGGGATGTCCAGTCCGCATAGATGTCCCCGTTTTTATCAGGCGTATAAAAGAGGGTGATTTTGCTGGTGCGGCCCAGAAGATAAAAGAAGCAAACCTGCTGGGAGGGATATGTGCGAGGGTATGTCCAGTGGAAAGATTATGTGAGATGGACTGCACCAGAAAAAAGATGGATCGTACCGTACAGATTAAAATGCTCCAGCGGTTTGCAACGGACTGGGAAGAGGAGAACTGGAAGAAGGCGATAACGCTTTCCACGGAACGGGACGAACGGATCGCAGTAGTGGGTGCGGGTCCCGCTGGTCTGAGCTGTGCTTATGAGCTTAGAAAGATGGGATTTAGAGTTACGATATTTGAAAGGAGTGAAAATACCGGCGGTATTCCTTCGTGGGGTATCCCACCCTTCAGAATGCCCAGAGTGGTGGTCCAAAGTGAAGCGAACTTTGCCATTGACACCGGCATCGAGCTGATATGCGGCAAGGATATCGTATTCCTGGACGACCTCAAACAGGATTACGACGCCATATTCCTGGGCATTGGTCTTGCAGATGACATACAGTATAAAATCGAAGGTTCTGCCGAATGCATTTTCAGTTCCAACCAGTTTTTACGGCAAGCAGAGAAAAATAAACTTCCTGATCTGACAGGTAAAAAGATCGGGATCATTGGAGGAGGAGACGTCGCATTCGATGCCGCCCGTACCGCCATGCGTCTGGGAGGAGAATCGGTCATTCTGTACAGGAGGACTTTCAAGGAAATGCCCGCCGAGCAGGATGAGATAAGCGCGGCCATAGATGAAGGGATCGACTTCAAGCTCCTGACCACGGTAACAGAATTCATACACAAGACCGGTGGAATATGCACTGCGAAATGTCAGGTTATGGAATTGGGACCGATGGATCGCTCCGGCAGGAGGAGACCTCTTCCCGTGGAAGGTGCCTATTACAATTTGGATCTGGATTATCTGGTATGGGCCATCGGCTCTAAACTGGATCTCGATTTCTGCAGTATGAACCAGATAAATGTTGATCGAAAGGGCCGGATCGAGGTGGACGAGAACTTGATGACAAACCGGGGCGGGGTATTTGCCGGCGGTGATTCCATCAACAAGCAAAATATGGTCGTCCGGGCCGTGGCAGAGGGGAAGAGAGCGGCTTCTAATATCTCAAAGTATCTGGAAGGTGGTATCTGATGTATCGATACCGCGATCTATCGGTGGAACTCTGCGGGGTTCGTTTCGAGAATCCCTTCGTGCTGGCCGCAGCTCCACCCACCGATGAGCTGGACATGGTGAGAAGGGCATTCCGTATGGGATGGGCCGGTGCTGTTTTGAAGACCACTCACGTTGAGGATGCCGAGGTCGATCTCGTCTATCCCATGATGTCCTCGGTTAATATGAAGGACCGCAGGGTCGCTGGACTTGGCAATATCGATCTGATATCGCATTACGGAATAGAAGTGGTTGAAGAGCGAGTTAGATCGCTCAAAGAAGAGTTCCCCGAAAAGGTGGTGATGGCATCCATTATGGGTTCCCGGAAGGAGGAATGGCAGGAACTGGTTATGCGGCTCGAGGAAGCGGGGGTGGATATGATCGAATGCTCGTTCTCCTGTCCCCAAGGATCAATGGGAGAAAGGTCGGGAGCAATGCTCGGACAGGATGGTGAGGCGTCGAAAAAGGTGGCGGCTTGGGTAAAATCGGCGGCGAAACGAGTCCCTGTGGTCATCAAGATCACGCCCCAGGTGGCCTTTATATCGGAAATAGTCCAGATGATAAAGGAAGGCGGTGCCGACGCCGTCTGTGCCTCCAATACGATCCCTTCGCTGATGGGAATCGATCTTGAAACATTAGTCCCTTATCCTAACGTAAGGGGTAAATCAACATACAGCGGCCTATCCGGTTCTCTTATCAAGCCCATAACCCTGCGAACCATTGCGGAGATCAAGAAGAATGTGGACATTCCCATTACCGGAACCGGAGGGGTGATGAACTGGAAGGATGCGGTGGAACTTATGCTAGTGGGGGCCAGCAACGTGCAGCTCTGCACAGCGGTAATGCACTACGGGTACGGAATAATCGACGACCTGATCGTAGGTCTTTCCAATTACCTGGAAACACACGATTTCGCCTCGCCCATGCAGCTGATAGGGAAATCCCTTCCGCATATCGCCTCTCACGACCTATTAGAGCGAAACCCCCATATAAAGGCCCACGTGGACGATGATAAATGCGTGAGATGCGGCCTGTGTCACATTGCCTGCAGGGACGGTGGCCACCAGGCCATCGATTTCGACATCGACTCGAGGCTGGCTTTGGTGGATGAGGATAAATGCGTAGGCTGCCGTCTCTGCAGAACGGTTTGTCCGGTGGGTGATTGCATCTCCATGCGCTATCTGTAAACGGAGTTGATCTTATTTTTATTGTATGAAAATTTAGCCGGGATATTACGGAGACGACGTTTCATGTCAAAGAGATGGTATCAGGAACATAAAAAAGAGCATTATTACAAAAGTGCGAAAAAACGGGGTTACCGCTCCCGCTCGGCATATAAATTGGCACAGATCAACAAGAGATTTTCATTAATTTCCCAGGGGCACGCCGTAGTGGATCTTGGTGCGGCGCCAGGTGGATGGAGCCAGGTATCGATGGAGCTGGTTGGTGACTCGGGTAAGGTGGTGGGAATCGACCTGGATTACATTTCACCGATAGATGGAGTTGTGTTCATCAGAGGTGATATGCTTTCCCCCTTGGTAGTGAATCGGGTTATATCGGAAATATCCACGGTGGACGTTGTTATATCCGACATGTCGCCAAACATATCGGGCATCTATACACTTGACCAGGCGAGGTCTTTCGAGCTGGCCATGTGCACACTCGAATTCGCCATGAAGGTCCTGCGGAATGGCGGCAGGATGGTCTCGAAGATATTCGAAGGGGAGGATTTTAATTTTTTCTTGTCGGAAGCAAAAAAAAAATTCTCCTATGTGAAACCTTATTCGCCTCCGGCTTCAAGAAACAAGAGTTCGGAAATTTACGTAGTCTGCAAAGGCGCACAAATGACTGGGATGAAGCAAAATCCCAAGGGAACTCACCGGAAATAAATTATCGTCTTTTCTCCACTTCGGCAATTGCAAGCGCTTCTTCGGCAGGTCTGTAATTCGGTCTTATATCAAGAGCGTTTCTAAAACAGTCGATAGCTTCCTTGTATCGGCTAATCTCGTAATAGGTGATACCCTGGTTATAATAGAACTCGGGATTGTGGGGATCGTTTTTTATAGCATTGTCGTAAGCTTTCAGAGCTTTGCGGACCTTTCCTATCTTGACATAAGCATTGGCCAGATTATACCATGCGTCAGCATACTTTTTATCCAGCTTTATGACCTTGCTGTATGCCTCAATGGCTTCCATCACCATATTAAGAGAATTATAGGCAGCCCCCATGTTGTACCATGCCTCTTTCTTGTAGGGATTGATCTCAAGAGCTTTTTTGAAACAAGCAATCCCGTCTTCCGGCCGCCTGCTCTGAAATAGAGCAATCCCTTTATTGAACCATATATCGTCCCGGTCATCCCTGAATTTCAATGCTTCATTGTAGTAATCTATCGCATCGGTGGCCTGTTTCATCTTAACGAGAGAGTTACCCATTGCAAACAGGGCCTCCACATTATCAGGATTGATCTCAAGTGCCTTGTTGAAGCACTGCACTGCTCGCCTGTGATCATCATCCATGAGGAATTTTGCACCCCGGTCCACCCATTCACCATCACCAACGAACCTTCCATCGTCGGTATAATCCTCCATTTTGAATATTTCAACTCCGTAGTCGGCCTCCGCAGATTTTCCCATCTCATCAATGGGGACCACCTTTGAATATTTCAACTGTTCCTTTCGTTTCAATTTGGCCTTGATATCCTTTTTGCACTCATATGCTTCGTGATTCCGCGGTTCGATCTCCAGTACTTCTTCGTAACAGACAAGGGCATCCTGGTATTTTTTGAACCTTGAAAGCAGCTCCCCTTTCTTGAACCATGCCTTCGTATTATTTGGGTTGATATCGGTAACCCTGTCGAAATGGCCCATTGCTTCCTGATAATCCTCAAGTTCCATACAAGCAGTCCCGTACATCAGCCAGGCTTCCTCGTTATTCTTATCGATCTTCAATGCTTTTTTAAAATAATTAATTGCCTTGTCATACTCCCCGCGATCCAAATTATCCATGCCGACCTCAAGCCATTCCTCCGCGTCTTCAATGCCATCGTGTTCACGTGATACCGAAGGACCGTGGTACATCCTTGCAATGGCCTTTCTCTCCTGTTCGATTTTTTTATTCCTCTTCACCTTGAATTCGGCCTGTTTCCGATTCTTGTAGGCTTCCTCGTCATCGGGCCTGATCTCGAGAACCTTGTCGTAACACGCAATGGCGTCCTCGTATCGCTTGACCTTTGCCAGCAAGGAGCCCTTGTTGAACCATGCGTCGATGTTATCCGGGTTCAGATCGGTCACCTTGTCGAAGGATTCCAGGGCTTCTTGATATTTATCCAACTCAAGTAATACGAGCCCGTAGTTGTTCCAGCCCGATTCATTTTTCGGATTTATTTCAATTACTTCCTTGAAACACTCGATGGCATCTTCGAAGAATTTCAAACTGAAAAGGCATAATCCTCTGTTGAACCACCCTTCTTCGTGATCGGGGTCCATCTCCAGTACCTCATCGAATGTTTCGATAGCTTCCTTGAAGCGACCTTCGTCGATAAGCTCCTCCCCTTCATTGAGAAGCTCCTTCACGGGATCATATACCATGGTGTCACCGGAATTCATTTCTGAATGTGAGATATCTGCCAGCCTCTGGAGAAACAGGCAATATTCCATTTTTCATCGTTTTTTCCATTCGAGGCCAACGAGAGATGCCAGTTATATTATTCAATCATATTATATAATTTTTGTTTCTTTTTAGAAAAGCTTCCATCCGTCCGACTCCTGTCCGGAACGGGTTATTTTTTTCGGGATGCATAAACGGAAAAAGATATTTGTCTGTGAAGGGAGATATACCCAAGAATCGATTCCACATAACGTGAGGAATGAACATGGAAATAAAGGATGTCCTAATAATAGGCGGTGGACCAGGGGGGCTATCGGCCTCGATCTATTGTGTCAGGAATGGTTTGAGAACTCTCGTTATTGAAAAAGGAATGTGTGGTGGCTTGGTTAGTGAGGCCCCGTGGATAGAGAATTACCTAGGTTTTGAAGGTCTGAAGGGAATAAACCTGGCAGAAAAGTTCAAAGACCATGCACTGAAATACGCAGACATCAATGAGTTCGAGGAAGTCCTAAATATTGAACAAAATGACACAGGTTTTACTGTCAAAACGGACAAGGCAGCTTACGAAACCAGGGCATTGATCCTTGCAACCGGGTCTCGTCATTCCAAGCTGAATATTCCTGGAGAGGAGGAGTTCCATGGAAAGGGAGTCTCATATTGTGCAACCTGCGACGGCTTTTTCTTCAGAGAAAAGAGAGTTTTGGTCGTGGGAGGAGGGAATTCGGCCGTTATGGATGCGATACATCTTCACGATATCGGGTGCAGGGTGAGTTTGATTCACCGCAAAAATGAATTAAGAGCGGAATGTGCGCTCAAGGATGCCATACAAGAAAGAGGTATCGAGATAATCTGGAACTCGGTCCTGGAGGAGATCTCGGCGGAAGGATCGGAAAAGTTAGTGAGGACCAGGAACCTGAGCACCGGAGAAGATCGAGATGAACGATTCGACGGCATTTTCATTTCCGTGGGTGAAATCCCGAATAACCGGTTGGCCGTAGAGATGAAACTGGAGATGGACGAGAAAGGATATGTGAAAACGGATCGGTTCCAGAGAACAAACATGCATAACGTTTACGCAGTGGGTGATATTACTGGAGGAGTCAAGCAAATCATTGTTGCGTGCGGCGAGGGAGCGGTTGCGGCGCTTGCCGCTTTCGAGGAACTGATAAATCCCTACTGGAACACTTGCAAGGTCACTACCTAACAAGGCTTGACCGGTAACGCCCGGGCAAGTCAAATGTGCTCTTGAGTACATCGATATAGGTAAGCCAACAGGTGTGTCTTTACTTGTAAAGTCACCACTTGACAAGTTTGGCGAGCCAACAGGGTCGCCTTTACTTGTAAACTCTAGGAGGAATTGGAATTACCGATTACAGAGCAGCATCCGAAGCAAGGACCAATATCCCTGAAAATTTGGAACTTATCACCATTCCGACAATGGGTCATACCCCTGAGGTGGAGCTAGAGTATCCTGAATTTCAATCCCTTTGTCCTGTCTCGGGAAGACATGATGCCGGAATTGTGCATATCAGGTATCGTCCAGGTGAAAAGATACTTGAAAGCAAGTCCCTGCGTGATTATCTTGCATCGTGGCGTAATCTGAAAAGCTGGCAGGAGTATATCACCGATGAGATAGCAGAAAGATTGTACCTGGCTTGCGAACCGGTCTGGCTTACGGTGGAGATAGAATGGGCGCCCAGGGGAGGGATCTTCGCAAGGACCGTTTCGAGGCGCGGTGATGAATGATGGAGCGGGAGCTTGAGATCCCTGTTGGTAATGAGAATATCCTGGGAACGGTTCATGTGCCCATTGGGTCAGGCGATAAATGCATCGTAATGTGCCATGGACTTCTGGCAAGCAGAATGAGTCCAAAGGCGATCCTACTTTCCAGAGCTCTTGAGGCAGCCGGCTATCATTCATTGAGATTCGATTTCAGGGGCTGCGGCGATAGTTCAGGCCAGTTCGGCGATTCGATTCCCTCCCAAAGAATGATCGACCTATCTTCAGTGCTGGATCATGTGGAAAATAATATTGGAATAAGCAAGTTTGGACTGTTCGGGAGCAGTCTGGGGGCTTATCTTTCGTTGTTATTGGCCGGAGACGATTCACGGGTGAAAGTAATTGTAAGCGTTTCCTCGCCGTATTCCATGGCGGAACTGCTGGAAGATGAATACAGAAGGACGGGGACCTGCGAGATCGACGGATATACCATTGGGATGAACTTCCTCGAAGATTCGAGAAAATGGGATTTGAATATGGATGAGGCGTTGAACCGAATAAAATGTCCCGTGTTATTCGTTCAGGGAAGCGCGGATCCATTGGTTCCACTCATCCATGCGAAGAAGTTGTATCAAAAGGTTTCATCTGAAAAAAGACTTGAGATAATCAAGGGTGCCGACCACAGTTACAGCCGCGAAGAACATTTAATGAGATTGATAAATATGGCTGCGGAATGGTTGAATCTCCACTTATGATGGGGCGGGGGAATGACTTAAGTTACTTAAAACGTAAATCTTATTATGATTGGCGACCATTCCAACATTCGATGGCTGCCCTGGTCGGGATTGGGTTTTTTTGCGCTCTATTTCTGATACTCGTGATTGCTAGAAAGAGCCTGTGGCTGGCCATGTTCGTGGGAGCCTTGTACCTCGGTATATTCAGTCCGGGGCTTCCGGGAATTCCTAAGGTTATCTGGGATACCTTCACCGATCCTTCGATCCTGCTTCTTTCCCTCGCCATTGGAATTATACCAATAATCGGCGGCATTATGGAACGATCGGGACTAATGGACGATCTGGTGAACAACCTTAGGATGAACCAGAAATCCTTTCTATCCGTTTCGCCAGCTCTTATAGGTCTTCTCCCCATGCCGGGAGGGGCGCTTCTTTCGGCTCCATTGGTAGAAAGAGGAGGCAAGGGGGTCCCTGACGATCTGAAATCGGCCATAAACGTATGGTACCGCCATCTATTCATTCTGATATATCCTCTGGGAACGCTTCTCGCCATAAGCAAGGTGGCAGGATTCAACCTCTACGTCGCGGTCCTCTATACCCTGCCCGGATTCTTCATACTATTCATACTGGGTCACCTGACCCTTATCAGGAAGGTTCATGGCACGGTTGAATACAAGGAAAGGTTTAGTTGGAAAGGCTTATTGATACCTCTCTTCATCGTGCTCGCGGCCCCTGCTATTCACATATGCTTCATGAATATATTCAGATATTTGGGGCTGTATGCTGAAATAAGATCGGAATTGGCACTGGTTATTGGGGTCTCTTTCAGTCTGTTACTCTCACTCCATTACGGACGGATCGGGAAGAAGGCAATATTGCCGGTAGTAAAGAAAATGAAACCCTGGAACTTTGCTCTGATCATACTTGGCATGTTCTTCTTTCTCGGAATGTTCCAGGCTTCGGATGGCCCAGAGAACATAAAACAATTGGAGGTGTCCGCCACGGTCCTTCTGGTTGTAATTGGATTCTTCCTAGGGGCTGCGATGGGAAGAGTGACCGCACCTGTTTTCATACTCTATCCGATATACATTACAAAATATAGCTCCATGTCAATAATAGCCTTTTCCATAATGTACCTGGCAGTTTTCCTTGGTTACGTGATATCTCCGGTACACCCCTGTCTCATTGTCACCATGGAATATTTCAAGGTGTCATACAAATCCATGGTGAAACGGCTTGCCATTCCATTGGTGGTAGCCCTGGGGATCGTGTTTGCAGCGGGATTTATAATGCTTTGAGGATTAACTTTCAAAACGTATAATCGCATAATCGAGACATATTCCCATTTCCAGTGAAAAATGAGTTGATAAGTATGCAGAGCAAGGAAAAGAACGGCATGATCTTCATTCGATTGTTCCCGGACGAAAACATATACGACCAGTTACGGATAGCCTGTCAGCAACATAATGTCAAGGCTGCGGTGATGATCTCGGGAATTGGACAGTTAAAGCGGGCCAAGTTAGGTTTTTTTCGTGAGAAAGACGATTACATGCCCGAGGAGTTCAACTCACCGCTTGAACTTTTGTCCTTGGCAGGGAACATAATTCAACAGGACGGTGAATATCTCTTTCATTTTCATGCGGTTCTGGGGGACAGTAAAAAGAGAGCCATCGGCGGGCATCTTATAGACGGTACGGTAGAAATAACAAACGAGATCGTCCTTATGAAAAGCGATATAGCTCTCGAAAGGAGACCCGAAGAGAGAACGGGTTTGAAAGGTATCTACCTGGATTGAGAGGAGTTTGGCTATAAGAAAATTGCTCTGAGGAATAATAATCATTCGATTATTAGTAAATTATATAACTATCCGTAACCTATATTGAATCGATGTCACTACGTCCCCGGAATAATATAATTCTACTTCGATCGGTAGTTTTCATTTTAATTTTTTCTCTTTTTTCAATCTTCCCTTTTCCGGCATTCCCCCCTGAAGATGAGCAGTTCCAATTTACCAATTCCAGTTCGGTTCAATACTCATCTGGAAAATTCAATAACGCGAGGGGTGGATACACAATTGAACTACCGGGAATTAATCTTGAGGACGACGTTGAAATTTATACCGGGGAAAAACTGTTAATCACGGGAGACATCTCGCTATTAAACGGCTCACATCTTACTTTCAAGAATTGTGAAGTGTCAATTGAGTCACGAGAACTTCAAGGGTACAATATAGACATAGACGGGACATCCATATTAGTTATGGATAATTCCACAATAAAAGCCAACGGGACCCTAGAGGGATACAAGATCACATGCATGGGGATGCTAAGTCTACACCGGAGCAGGATGGAAGGATTCGATACATTTCTAATGTTAAACACCACCGGTTCCATGGATTCATCCAGTATAACAATTGGAGAAGGTACGTTCCGTATGAACAATAGTGACCTCACACTGCTGAATTCAACAATAGACCATGATACGATATTGCTCGAAGACAGTTCAATACTACATTTTCACGAATATCTTCACGTTTCCGTAAATTCCGAGTATCTTGGTCCGGTGGAACTTGCCACAGTGAGCATAGAGGACGGAGCGGGGGATCTAATATCCTCGGATATGACCGATGAGAACGGGAAGATACCGGTATTGAACTTGGAGCTAAGCCGCCGATACAAAAATCGGACTGATTACTTTGGCCCATACATAATCAATGTCAGCCATTCAAAGTATTACGGAAATAAAACAACCCGGAATATCAGTTCGGAACTGGTCATTGACATCGATCTCAAGCCGATTCTTGGGATTATTACGGGCTGGGTCTCGCTTCCGGACGGTACGCCAGTACTTGATGCTACCCTTAGCAATGAATTGGTCCAATCCAAGACATCAAACGACGGTAAATACATACTGTCGGTATTTGCCCGGACCACCTGTACCATGATAGCCTCGAAGGAGCATCACTCGAAAGAATATATTCCGGGAATCTATGTCGGTGAAGGAATGACACTTGTATTGAACTTCACACTAAAGGAAGACGAATCCCCTTTAAGCGTAATATTCCTCGAGAGTTCATCATACAAGATACCTCTCAACCGGACATTGATAGTTGAGTTTCCGGAGGTCCTGGACCCCGATACTGTTAATGTAAGCACCGTTCTCCTATTCCGAACAGATGGCGTTTCAAGTATTGCAGTAAATCGCCTGATATCGCTGGGGGAAGACATGCGTTCAATTCGGATTAGCCCACGGGAGGACTTGAAAGAAAATTCCTGGTATTCAATGATCCTAAAAAAGGAGATAAAAGGATTGAACCAAAAAGAAGTGATTTGGAGAGATTTCTCCTATCAATTCAAAACCGATTACGAAGCTCTGATGACCACAGTACCCGTGAACGGTGCCCAGGAAGTCATGGTCCATGAACCTTTAACAATAGAGCTCACCGTCCCCATCAAGGAAGATACATTGAACGCCTCAACAGTATTTGTCATGGATTCAAGCGGAAATTATGTAAACCGCGAGTTATCAATGATTGGAGGGAACATCATAGTTTTGAAAAGAACGGCAAACCTTGCATATGATTCCAATTACACCGTGGTGATAACACCTCTCCTTAAAGATTTGGACAGCCAATCCATTTTCAGTAATGCCTATTCGTTCGGATTCAGAACGGCTATTGAGAAATTCCGGCCCGTGCTCCACATAAACATCACCGGTGAGGAGGGTGTGATGCTGGAGCCCTTGGCGGCTCCACGGATAAATATTACCAGACCGGGATTCGTTATGGATTTTGCATTCGAGGGGGGGATGATTCTTAGCGACCTTCTCAGCGGAACCTACAATATCACAGCCTATGCCAGAGGGTATGAGAACGCAACTGTAATCCTGTTTCTCGAAAATAATTATATTTATAACCAGTCCTTCGAGCTAAAAAGGGTCCAAGAAATTTCTGATGAAGGAAGGACGTCGGTTGGTACGATAATTGTAATAGGTGTGATCATGGGTATGTTCCTTCTTAGTATCATATTCTTGGGCGTTCGAAGGGCGGACCGCTTGGTCAAGGGAAGAACAAAGAAGAACATACAGCGAAGCGGAGCACCGGGTATGGAGTCCTTCGAATACAAGTTAGCTCCGGAATTGAGCGTCAGTGAGCTGCCGGCGAGGGAGGAAGCAGACGGAGGGAAAGAGCCCAAGGGCAAGGGAACCCGCTCAAGTCACAGGTGAATATGGGCGCGTTTCCTCTCACCAGGAATAGACCGGACGCTTTCTCCTCAGAACATATACCGGACCCGTAATCATTTCCTTTATATAGTAATCCGAATAGTTCGAAGATTGTCCTAGTATAGTTCGAACATTGTTCTATAAGCTTTATATATAGATAATTCGAATTATGTTGCAAAGATAATGGAAATTCAAGAAAAATAATAATATAGCAGGTGAAAAACATGAAAAAAGGAATAGCATTATTGGTTGGCGCCTTTTTGGTGCTCGTCGCTCTGTGCGGCATGGCAAATGCCGGTCTTACCGGTGGCGGTGGCGGCGATAGTGACGGGAACGGTGTTCCCGATAACCAGGAACCAGGGAATCCCGATGCGGACTCCGATGGCGATGGAGTGTCCAACGGCCAGGAAGGGCAACAAGGCACTGATCCCGGTAACGCCGACTCCGACGGCGACGGTCTGGGCGATGGCCAGGAAGGCCAGCAGGGAACAGATCCCAACAACCCAGATACTGATGGCGATGGTCTTTCCGATGGCGAAGAGGCAGGTCAGGGCCAAGGTCAGGGCCAAGGTCAGGGCCAAGGTCAGGGTCAAGGTCAGGGTCAAGGTCAGGGTCAAGGTCAGGGTCAAGGTCAGGGTCA
>JASLWR010000086.1 GCA_030740765.1 Thermoplasmatota archaeon | reverse complement strand
CCGGTTTAAATCTTCGGCGCCACAATTCATCCAGAGCCTAAAGGCACTGGCGTTCTTGTGGCTATTTTTAAGTAAATGGTCCTTCGATCTATCTCCGAATATTGTCCCAAATTGGTCTAATGCCAATTCCCACTCTCTTATGGGCATGGTTCATATCAAATGATGATTAAAAATCGGCTTCCAGCTCACCATCATCTTCGAATTCGTCATTCATCTCCATAAGATCGTCATCATTGTCGAGATCAAAGTCCTCGATGGTCTACCTCATCTCCAATATCTTCGTCTTCAAGGAGTTCTTCCGGTACTGGGCCTTCCTCTTCCATCTTCTCGAACTCCGCTCCGCAAATTTCACATTCGACTACAAAGCTTTCCACCGTTTCCTGGCATTCGGGGCACAGGTACTTCTCCTATCAGTTGATCCGGAAACCCTGAGTACGAAGGAACTTGCCATGCTGGAGAAAGAAACATCGGAAATCGAGCTGCGCTATAAAGCCAAGTTACCTGCAGACCTGCTGGAAATCCTGAGTTTCGTCCACGATAACAACAGGCTGGGGATTAAACCTACCTATTCGAAGATCGGGATCGAATTGAATACCAGCAAACCTACGGTTAGAAAAAGAGTAAGAAATCTTATAAACCGGGGGTATTTGGTCGAATCCACTATGGGAAACAGCAAGGTAATTGAATTAACCGAAAAGGGCAGCCGTATCTTTTTGAGCAGATAGAGAAGGTTTGATTAATCTATAAGATTATTTCTCGTCCTTGATATTAAGGTTCACTACCTCAAACAATATCGCCCAAAGAATATACTTGCTCATCAGTAGGTCTCTTTCATCTGCATCTCCGATGGTCGCTCTGTAAATCCCTCCTACGATGGCCAATCCTGCCAGCGCATGAAACACTATCTTTGGTATTTTCATTTTGTAGACCTCCGTTTTCTATTATTGAATTGATAATGATTGTAATAAGTATTAATGTATATAATATTATTGAAATGGTCGCCTACCTTCTCTCATCGGTCATTCCGATAGATTTGTCCATCAGCTTTTTAGCAATTGTTACGAAAGCTAAAAAATGACGTTAAAGCACTTCATACGTAATCTGTCAAGAGATTTCGTAAACTTTTTTCAAACATATCGACCGAAAATCCAAAGAAATGCTTCTAAGAAAATATTGTCTTCGACGAAAATCAGGAATAAAATCAATGAAATCAAGGACAATTCATATTGGAATCCTCAAAAAAGAAAACCTTAACTACCACCTATGAAAGCACTTAAATTGGAAGACATCTTTATAGACAGATTAATAAAACAAAGGATATCGATAATCATTTGAGGAAAGTTATTGCTCTACTGATATATGAAAAAATTGAAATTATTTTCTTATTCACCTCTCTAATAAATGAGATTTGAACGGTGGAAAAATGAGTACCGGAACATTTCTGTTATGGACATCGTTGTTTCTTGCAGGCGGAGCGTTCATATCTTCGATAATATATCATTTTACCAAAGACCGGAATTTTCGAAAATATGCCATCATCGCAACCATCGGATGTGTGGGTACAATAACCATGGCATACTTTTTACTTACATATCATTTCATTATTTCTAATTTCGATATACATTATGTTTGGAACCACTCTGCAAAGAACTTCCCCTGGTATCTCAAGATCTCGGGAACCTGGGCCGGACAGGAAGGCTCCTTTCTGTTATGGGCATGGCTCATCGCCATCCCTCTGGGGATCCAGGAACTGATCCAGTATTTAAAAAACAAAAAATACCGACAGTACCATAAAGATACGGAAGACACGGATGACGAACCCATAGCCAAGATGGAGGATCGAACCTATGATTTTACGAGGACTATTGTGATAGGTGTCCTTCTCGTATTCATAATTCTCTTGATAGTCAAAGATCCGTTCGATGCCATATCCAATCACTTCATAGACATTACACAATCTGACGCCACAATAAAACCAACAGACCCAAGAGATATCTATCCAGGGGGTTTCGGTGGGAATCCAATGCTCAGGAACTTCTGGATGGTGATCCATCCACCCTTACTGTTTATTGGATATGCCTTTATCACAATTCCTTTCGCAGCAAGTTTGTCTTACTCCATTACCGGCGATAAAAAATGGACAAATGTCTCTTTACAATGGAGCAGATTAGCGTGGTTGTTCCTAACCCTGGGTATCTGTGTAGGTGCAGGGTGGGCATATATCGCCTTAGGGTGGGGAGGATATTGGGGCTGGGATGCTGTTGAAGTTGGATCACTGGTTCCATGGATAACGCTTTCAGCATTTCTACACACTCAGTTAATGAATAAGCGAAAAAAAGAATATGGTATAATTACACCCATTCTTGGAATGGTTACATTTGTTCTAGTAATTTTTGCCACCTTTATTACAAGGAGTGGTTTCTGGAAATCGGTACATGCGTGGTCGGAGACGGAAGTAGGACTTATTCTTTTGGTGATTATGATAGTTATCGTCGACATCAGCACTATTATTATCATTCGTGCCTATATTCTTAGACGCAGGAAAAGAACTCCCGAGGAATCTACGCGGAGTATCAAAAAGAAATGGGATTCCATAAGTATGCAAGCTACAATTCTAATTTTTACTATTCTAACCATCATCACATTTATTGGGTTAATGTTTACTATGGGGGGTCGAGATCCAAAATTTTATGAAACAAGACTTGCCCCGTTCATTATTCTAATGTTGATCACCATGGGAGTTTGTCTGTGCTGGAGGTATTTAGGAAAGGAAAATACGACGTATATCATTGCATGGACCTTCTTAGCGGGAATTGCATGTGCTATGCTCCTCCCCAAATACCTCTTCCCCGGCGAAGCTGAAATGTTCTACTTCAATTACATATCCACCCATCACGTAATAGGATTTCTGACCCCCTTTTGCCTACTTGCAATTTTCGCTTCGGTTTATAAAATCATAAGATTGGTCAATTTAAAATCCATAAGAATTACGCTAAAAAACACGAGCCCGCATATCATTCACCTTGGCGCAGCATTCCTCTTCATAGGTTATGGCGTAAGCCAGACCATGACATACGAATCCAGTGGAAGGGTGAAGGTCGGAGAAACCCTGGATATTGACGAATACACAGTCAAACTCATGGAAATTGAAATAATAGAAGATACTGGCGATAAACTTTCACAAGAATATTGGGATACTTGGGATGTAAGTTTAGAGATTTATGAAGGGGATGAACTTATAGATAAAGGAGAAATGAATATAGTTTATAGCTACTATTTTAAAGAAAACCGCAGGACTTATTCAAAGGTCATGAGTTCCGATGTATATGTCAAACAGATGTTATTGGAAGACCTTTATGTAAGCTTTAATGCGGTCAATGATAATGAAGTCGAAATCAATGTGAAAACTATCCCGATGATGAGCGCACTTTGGGCCGGAATGATATTATTTGTGGTGGGAATTACTATTAGGATTATTGTCGATTATTTTCCCACAAAAAAGAAACACGCGAGAAAACCAGACCTTAAACCTGTCAAGAAAAGAAGCGAGCCCCCTCCTGTAAAAACAAATGCGACTGAGATTGAAAATGATTATGAAAAGATGTTGGAAGAAGAATTAAAAAGGTTCAGGAGTTGATTAGCACATGAGAAAAGTTGAAAAATTTAGATCACGAATTTTTCGCATATTTACAATGATGACCTTTTTAGCATTGGTGAGCTTGGCATTCAATAATCCCGTCGTGTCCGTTCCGCATGGTTCCGACGGGGAAGAAGGCATGTCCGATTTTGCAGAATCCCTTATAGTGAGCACACATTATATAATAATCAAACAGGAATCCCAGACAACTCTGCTGGTAGATGAAAAAATCTGGTTCAACAATACCGCCGATGAGGATTTCAGGGGGAAAATATATATCTGGTCCCAACCAAGTGATTATTTCAGCGGATTTTAAAAATTTTGTGTGGTATATAATGGAACCGAGTATAATATAAAAGCGTATCGCTCCACCAATCCAAATTTCTTGTATGCCAATATTACCGAGAGCGGCATTGTTCTCAAACCGGGGGAACCGCTTCAATTAGTATCTGCATATAATCTAGAATATCTCCCGCCGGAAAAAAACCGATTCGGAATGACCTTTTATTATAACGTTTCGAACATACTGATAACCTTCGAACCCTTTGAAAACACTAAGGTGGAGGGTGAAGATAATCTCGAATTGATATACCTGTCTGATGTAAACAAATATGTTACTCAGCACATCGAGAACCTATCAAGGGCCTCCAGCGAAAGGCTCTCATTCACTTTTTCGAAATCTCTTGATGTAGGAGATGATGATACAGACTCTGATTCTGATCCAAAATCTTCGGAAAGTTCTTCGAAAATGTTGATCATTATTCTAATTATAATAGCGATCGGCCTTGTGTTGATAATCTATATCGGGTATCAAAAGAATTACAAACGGAAACTTGCCCTGCTGGATGCAAGGGCTTCATCAGATCTAAATAAATCAACAGGCGCACAGAAAAGAGCGGCCAGCAAATGGGCTCTCCGGGAAAGAGAGAATGAGGACGATCTGAAAGAAAGGTATGAAAAGGTCGAAACGATCCCTCATGTTGATGAGAGAAATAAACTCACCGGAGAGATCAAAAAGATACTGAAGACCACCGAACGGCTAAAAAGGGATTACAAAGTAGGCTTGATTTCGAAAGAAATTTTCGACGATTTGAGGGGCGAGTACAAAGTAAAATTGAAAAAAATTAAAAAGAGGATCGCCGAACTGGATGTATTGGCTGAAGAATCCGCCAACAATGAATTAATGGTCGGGAGCAAAGAAATGAAGGAATTGATCGACAAGAAAGAGCAAATGCTGAAAGCGATCAGCAAACTGGAAGATGATCGGGAAGCCGGTATTCTCGATGAAGAGCTGTACGGGGAAATGGTGGGAATATACAAAAAACAGACAATCGAGATTCTGAGAGAGATCGATCGTATCAAGGAGTAAGAGTCATGAATATTGGCTGGAGTCGATTCAATTTTTTATATACAATTGTTCTATTATTGGGTATTTTGATGAATTCGGGGATCGGTACTGCCAATGCCGATGAGCCGAACCCACACTGTGCTCGTACAAGATCAGCGGACAATCAAGGCTTTATTGGTCTGGAGGTGTCCGAGCACAGGATAAGTCTCTCACAGTTGGATGATCTAAATACCATTTCTGTTCAAGATGAGTTCTGGATACGAAACAGCGGCAAGGAACCCTATTACGGCCTCGTTTATAACTGGCTCCCGGACGATATCTACACCAGTGAGGGTATGACCTGCAAGGTATCGGAGACCGGTGGGCACAGCTGTTTTGGCTGGAACCGTGAGAATAATAACTATTACTGGGATACGTCCAATGTGATCCTTCCGGAAAACTATGCCGAAAGATTTGATTTAGATATTAACGCCTATTCCATAGACGATACCACGAACAAAACCACACATACCAGAAATATCAATTCAAGCTCACCTGACTCTGAAATTATGGTGGAAAGTGATGATTGGGGGTGGGTCCGAGAGGGCTTTAAAAGGGGTTGGAAATCCATCTTGAACTTCACCGTGGGGAACAATATCGGCAAAAAATCCACCTTCGAAATCAACAACTCAGGAGTCCCCGCCGGACTGACATTGGAACTGTACGAGGACAGCACCGATGATGGTAGGCTGAACAAAAACGACACCCTGGTGGGGTATGATAAAGATCATGACGGGTATTGGGACGCAGCTCCGAACTTCGATTCCGATGAAAACGGCATACCGGATATCAGCCTCGTGCGCAATGAAAACAAAACATTCTTCGTATATATTAAGGCAAATTACATGCTGCACTTTTTTTCGTTACGAAAAAAAGTTCGAAGCGTCGGACAACGGCACCATTAAAATTTCAAAACAGACACTCTATGGTACTTCTCTGATGAGGGTATTCGTAATTCCAAAAGCAGGCGCGCCTGTAGGGATTGACGAAATATCTTTTGTGAGAAAATCCTCTGGTACCAGCGATTACTTTTATGGAGAATGGGAGGGGGACAAGGGAGTGAAGATCAGTTTCGAATTGAAAGGAGCATCGCTCGCCCCGGGCGAGGGAAACGAAAACGATAATCAAGATATCGTCGGAAAAACCGATAATCAGCTAGCCATTATAATAATACTGGCGGCAATAACGGTTGTTCTCGTGGTTTTCATAATTCTCAGGAAGCGTCTGGCAAGAAAGATAGAAAACGTCGGTGAGGTTGCTGAAAATTCAACTAAAGGAAAAATATATCTTACAAATGAGGAGAAGCCCCGTGGAGGGAACCGAAAATACCTGGAAGCAATAATGCTGCTGGAAGAAGATTACGAAGCCAGCTTCCTGGATGAGGAAGTATATGTCGAATTACGAGAAAAGTATATCGATATCTACAAAAAAGAGTCTTTCCGAAAATGAATAAGCAAATTTCCCAAATCACCGGGGATATCAAATTTCTTGCATTTGTTAAAATATTCTGCCGAGATTCCGAAAGAGAGTTTCGCATTATGAATATCTCTGGGAAAAATTCGATATCGTTCATTTCGGTTTCACCACGGGTTCACCGATTTTCATCCCTATATAAGGCTTATGGTACAAACTCCATTCTATCCAGCTTTTGTACCAAATCCCATTAATATACTTATAATCATTGGATTCCCCAGATGATGTCAAATGATTAGCATTGTAATCTCGATACTTTTAATAAGTATGTTGGCCTTATGTTTTGGAGGATTTATCATTAGCACCTCCCTGGTCCAGAAAGAAAAAGATAAACCTGCCACAGACAAAACGGGAGCTATAACATGGATAATGTGCAGGTAAATATCGATAATGGTGAGTGATTGAAAATGAAGGTTCATCTATCGGGCAGTGAAGGCCCCAAAGAAAAAGGTTCCCGATCTCCGTCACTCATAGTAATAATATGCGGAATATTGATCGTATTGCTCGCCATTGACCTCACATTACTCGGTGAATCGAACAGGGCATCCGTGGACATGTGTATAGGATGTCACGGGAATCGATATTACGAGTAGAGCAATCTAACTCCCACGGATACCTTTTCAGTTCTTCCGACAACTTTTGAATTAAATAATACAATTTTGGTGAAAATGGTGGTCACCATCGAAGGGAGCACACCCGTAGATCACTGGTACACGATAGATCTGTTAATAGTTAATCTCAGCAGTTCGAATGGGAGAGTGATAATCCAGAACCCCTCCCAGGAAAGATACGACCTACTTCCTCCCTTTACAGAGACATTCCAGTGGTCGGTCACGGGAAATAGTACCGGTGCGGACTCCTTGTCATTCGACTTGTACGCTTTTAATGCTCATTCGAACCAGTCACCCAATAATAATATCAACCTAGTCGTCAGGGATCAGTATTCATATTTCGTTTCAGTCACACTGCCTCAGTCCGTAAGCACACCGCCTCAAAATCTAATCTCCAATTCCGGCGATGGCTTTGTTCAACTATCGTGGGATGCTCCCGCCAGCGACGGAAATGCTTCCATAACTGAATATTCCATCCACAGGGGAACCAGTTCAGGCGGAGAGATCCTCATAGATAGTGTAAGCGGGATTTCGTTCTCATATAATGATACGGATATTACGAACGGTGTGAATTATTACTATTATGTGACTGCCAACAATGCCGCAGGGGAGTCCGATCCCAGTAACGAGGTATCCGAGTTACCGTTGGGACCTCCGACATTGCCAAGAAACCTTGTAGGAGAAGGAGGCGATGCTTATGTTCAACTTTCCTGGGACGCATCGGTTCACGACGGAGGTCAACCCATCACAGAATACAGGATATTCCGAGGAACCGAATACGGTGGAGAAACCTACCTTGATTCGGCCAGCCCGGACAATACTTCATACAACGACACAGGGCTCACAAATGGGATCACCTATTATCATATCGTAACTGCAATTAATTCAATGGGCGAGTCAGAACCGAGCATAGGGGTGGCAACAACGTCCCTGAGAGATGTCACCACGCCATCGCCCCCTCAAAACCTTGAAGCGAACACTGGGAATGGTTTTGTGGAATTGTCATGGAAAGCTCCGGAGGACGATGGGGGCTCCGTATTAATGGGATACAAGATTTACAGGGGCACCAGTCCGGATAATGAAACTTATTTAGATTCGGAAATTGGATTTACTATCTCGCACAACGACACCACCGTTACGAATGGGGAAACCTATTATTACTATGTAACTGCACTGAATCCACTGGGAGAGTCCGAATCCAGCAATATTACTATCGAGAAACCACGGGGCCCACCGGAACCTCCGTTATCGGTCCACGCATTATCGGGCAATGGTTTTGTAAAATTGGTCTGGGAGGGAACCGGGAACGACGGAGGTTTGAATTTGATCTCATACAACATTTATAGAGGTAATACTTCGGATGATCTCATCAATATAAGTTCGGTCGATCCGATAACTCATAGTTACAATGACAGTTCTGTTACAAATGGGATCACATATTACTATGTTGTAACTGCGGCCAATTCCTTGTGGGAGGGAACCTCAAGCTCCATAGTTAAGGCCGTTCCTCAAAGCGTTCCCACTTCCCCCCGCAATCTGAGGGCGACCTTAGGTAAAGGTTACGTCGATATTTCCTGGAAATTACCCCTGAACGACGGTGGCCACAACATTGTAGAATATAATATCTATCGTGGCTTGTCCCAGGGGACTGAAGTCAGGATCGGAAAGGTCAATTCCATTCTGACTATCTATCGGGATCCGACAATCTTCAAAGGCACATACTATTATTATGTTACAGCTACAAATCTGGTGGGTGAGAGCCCCAACAGCAACAATGTGAATTTAACCTTGAGTGTTAAAGAAGACCCTGTGGAATCAGGATTTCCAAAAATAAGCTCCTTCTATCCTGAAGATGAAAATGTGCACGTTAATGAAAATGATGTCGTGGTCCTTAACGTGGAAAGCGATGGAGATTCGTCATACGATTGGTACATCGACAATGAGAGTTATACCAGTGGAATATCTACATTATACTATCCAGCCCCGGGTCCAGGCGATCATTTTATAAGACTGAGGATAACCAATGAAACTTCGGGTCTTTCCAAAGATATAACCTGGAACATAATAATCTCCGAAAATGATGTTAAATCGGACGTACCAGAAGATGGAAAAACATCTCGGTTCCTCAATTTTATGAAGGATTTCATACTATTTGGCGGCATTGTTATATTGGGAATATTGGGCACATATCTTGCAATTTTTTACAAAAAAAAGAGAAAGGAAAAAACGAAAGGGAAAAAACTTTACCTGTCAAAATCGGAGCGTAACTTTTTTAAAACGAGGGGGGGAACCTATAATAACTCCCGTAAAAGTGAATCACAAAAAGAAAGAGAAAAAAATAGGCGATACGCTCCGCATTCCAGACCACAACGTTTTGCTTATGAGCGCTACGAAGAAGATGAAGGCGAAGATGACGAATTCGATCACTTTGATAATGATAATGATTATGATGACGATGATTATGATGACGATGATTACGATGAATTCGATGAAGATGATTATGATGATGTTGATTATGACGATTCATATTATAATGATGAGAACTGGGAACATGGTAACTATCTGAATGATGACGATTGGGAATCTGATTTAGTTTCTTAAAATTTCAGTGAAAAGATCCATAAGCCGTAATCTTTGGAAATATGGGGTGTAAATAGCTCTTTTTCTTGTTATTTTAAAAGTATTTAAGAGAAAATATTGGAAAAAAGCTGCCAAGCGTTTCCAAAAATGTCTTACATAATTCACAGCGAAATATATTATAATCAGAATCAATTTCTCGGGTTAGATGGGTGAGCCGATATTAGTCGCCAAGGAAATTCGAAAATCTTTTGGACGTTTGCAGGTCCTCAAAGGGCTGGATATTACAATAAACAAGGGTGACCGGTATATATTGTTCGGGTCCAACGGCGCGGGCAAGACCACTCTTGTTAGGATCCTGTCAACGCTAATGCCTCCCGATTCCGGCGAAATTAAATTATTCGGAAAGAAGGTCGAAGGAAGCCCCAAGGAACTGAAGGCCAAAATAGGTTTCATGTCCCACGATCCTTATCTGTACCCCGAGCTTTCGGCATGGGAAAATCTGGAGTTTTTTTCCAGCCTCTACTCCATAAAGAACAGAAGCTCAAGGATCAAGACCCTACTGGTGGAGACCGGGCTGCTGCACAGATCCTATGACAGGATGGGCTCTTTTTCGAGAGGTATGAAACAGAGACTGGCTCTCGCGAGGACCCTGCTTCATGATCCCGATCTCATCTTTCTCGATGAGGCTTATTCCGGCCTGGACATAAGGGCGCAAAATATCCTGAACGAACGGATCCTCCGATTGAATAAAAAGGGGAAGACCTTCATCTTCATCACTCACAACATCCACAAGGGGTTCGAGATAGCCAACAGAGGAGCAATTCTCTCCAATGGACTAATCGTACATGAGGCTGAAGGAGCTAGCGAAGCGGAATTCTCTGAAAAATTAAATGAAATAATATGGGGGGAGTCCGGTTGAATGCTGTAAAGGCGATCTTCCTCAAGGAACTGAAGGTGGAGTTTCGAAACAAGCAAATGATAGTTACTTCCTTTATCCTTTCGGTGATGATAATAGCCTCTTTCAGATTCGCCTTCTCCATGATCGAAATGTCCCTGGACAGTATCGCGGCTCCCATTATCTGGATCACATTCTTCTTTTCCGGTATGTTCACCCTGTCCCTCACTTATCGAAGGGAGATAGACGAGGGGACGCTGGACGGGCTGCTGCTTGCTCCGATCTCACCATCATCCATTTATTTTGGAAAATTCCTGGCAAATCTTCTTGTTATGTTCATTCTCGAACTCTTCTCGCTGATCCTGTTCTTCGCCTTCTTTCCCGTGGATACACCGGACATTCCGGCCCTCTTGACGCTGATCGTACTGGGAACCGTTGGATTCGCCGCAATGGGAAACATCATTTCCGCCATATCTTCAAAGGTGACCTACAGTGCGGTCATGCTTCCGGTACTCCTGGTTCCCATCCTGCTTTTCACCATTGTCATGTCTGCCGTGACCGGTACTTCCCAGGTTTTTTCAGGTGGGAATATTTCGGATGTAGCTAACGAGATAAAATTTATATTAGCGTTTGACGTTGTCTTTATCGCTATGGGATACCTGTTAGCGGATTATATTTTAGAGGCGTGACATGAATATAAATAAGTTAAAATTTCCATCGTTCTTGATTGCAATTGTTCTCACTTTGATCGCAATTTACATGGCATTCGTCTATGCCCCTCCACATGATACAATGGGTGACGTACAGAGAATCTTTTATTTTCATGTTGCTTCCGCGTGGATCGCCTATCTTGCCTTCGCCGTCACCTTCGTCACCGGATTGATATATCTAAAGACGAAGGATATGAAATGGGATAAGTATGCATTCGGATCGGCTGAACTGGGCGTCGTATTCTGCACCATTGCGATAACAACGGGACCCCTGTGGGGCAAGGCGGTGTGGGGCGTGTATTGGAGATTGGAGGATATAAAACTGTTCATGACTCTGGTCCTCTGGTTGATATTCATAGCTTATCTTGCGCTGAGGGCAAACGTCCAGTCAAGGAATCAAAAGGCAAACCTGAGTGCAGTATTCGGGATAATCGGATTCGTATCCATTCCATTAAGTTTCGCCGCCAACCGGATATGGGAACAATCCCATCCCACGGTCATAGCGACGTCAAAGGGCAGTCTGCAAGCTTCCATGGGTATCTCGCTGGCCGTGGCCACGGTTGCCTTCACCTTTCTGTATATCTATCTGCTTTTAACAAAGGTAGAGAACGAGAATATTCGTGAAACGATCGAGTTTATAAAACAAGAAATTGGTGATTGACATGGACAATCTGGTTTATCTTTACATAGCCTACACGATCATATGGGCAGCACTATTTATCTATATTCTGAAACTTCACGTGGATCAGAAAAACCTTAAAAAAGATCTGGAATTGCTTATGGAGGTTATGAATGGCGGAAGAAAAAAAGAAGAGGAAAAAACTCTCTGAAAAACAGGTCAAGATCATTGTCGCCATTATTGTTGTGGTTCTCATAATGGGGATACTCGTATGGACACTGATCCCGGAAAAAGAGATATACGAGGTATCTGATCTTCTCGATAACCCCGATAAATACGATGGAGAGGAAGTGAGTTTAACAGGATTGGTTAAAAATTGGGAAGGAGGCTCCGTGAATTTCACTCTCGAAGACGCTCAGGATGAAAATCTGGTGATCAATATAACACACAAAGGTATATTCCCGGAAAATTTCGGCATCAACTCCACTGTCACTGTCAAGGGGGTCTTTCACATGGACCCAATGTATATTGAATCAAAGTCGATCCTGACCGGATGTCCGTCGAAATACTGAAGTCAATTCTACTCTTCATGCCGTCCTTTCAGCAGTTGGACAGTTATATGAAACTTAGATCCATTTCGATTAACTGTTGGAAATAACGGTAAAGTAAAGCGAAGCCCTAAAAATTCCTATCCCATCGTTCGCTTCGCTCACTTCGGAGCAAGCTCCGGGGCATTACG